>NZ_JAQFWV010000014.1:0-62510 GCF_056175805.1 Halohasta sp. A2
TCTCTTGTAAAGGTTCGGTTTAAGAACGGTGGAATACCCGACCCTGCCATTGCCGGTGGATTGTGTAGGAATTGTCGGATTCATCCTGACCCTAAAGGGTCAGGTATTCTCCTCGATTCTGTATAAAAAAGCCACCCATAAAAAGGAAGATCAGGTCGTTGGCGTACGGCGCAGTGGTCGCGTCGACATCGAGCGCGCCGGTAAGGGGAAACAACACGATTGGCAACAGGGAGGTCGCCGGGATCGGGATCGCCTCGCCGATCCACCACGCCGCCACCCAGGCGGTGGTCGCGCCGACCGCCTGGCCGCCCGCTGAGAGTCCCTCAGGAGTGGGTGCGAGCATGATCGCCGCGAACAGCACCGGACCCATGATGAGGCCGACCTTCTGTCGGCTGGTATACTGGCCGCCGACATCGAACGCCGATCCATCGTCGCCGCTCCCGTTGCCGTCGCCCGCGCCACCGCCCCCGTTGCCGTTCCCGCCAGCACCGGCTGCCTGTTCTTGCTCATTTCGACCGCCGTCAGTTGCGAGCCGCTCGGCCAGTTCCAGCTCCTCCGGTGTCAGCTTCGAGTAGTCTAAGAGCGCGGTCGGCCGCATCCGGAGGGCGTTCCGAGTGTGTCGGTCGAGTTCCCAACAGTACTCCCACACCTGTTGTCGACGCGAGCGGTTTCCCATAGCGTAGAACTCAAACTGCTAGCCCTAAGTATTATTTCAGAGTCACTTATAGATGCATAGGCGAACGGGCGCGTATCTCTACGAGGAGGGGCCATCTCCGAATCGATGCCGATTCCACTACGACTTCGAGGCGTGCGCTGGCACGACCGTTACCGGCCGATCACTGTCTAAGATCACTGCCTGGGCGACACTGCCGAACAGCACCTTGCCGACCGGCGATCGTCCGCTGACACCGAGGATAATCGTATCGCTGTCGTGTTCGGCCGCGAATTCGAGGATCACCACGGCTGGCTCACCGCCCCGCTCGTGCACGCTGTACGCGTGGCCGCTCGATTCGAGGCGTTCGACAGCGGTTTCGACCGACGCGGGGATCCGGTCGGTATCGCGAGTCTTTTCGGCCATCTCTTCGGCAAAGCTCTCGGCGAACCCCTCACCGGCGGCCCACTGGGGATCGGTCGCCGATGTGTCTTCGTGGACGTGCAGGACATCGACGCTGAGGTTGCCAGCGTCCACAGGGAGTTCCAACACAGCCTCTACCTGGGCTCGCGCTCGGGATTCGTTCTCGTTGACGGGAAGGAGGACGCGGTACATACCTACTCGTTCGACGTTGCACCCTTTACGTGTGACCGCCCACCTCGTGTATCGGGCTGGTCACTTCGCTCGTACTTATAAGAAAGTTTGTCAGGTCGGAGCTTTCTCGTCGGTCTGTATCCTTTTAATAGAGAGGGCATAACAACCGGTGTCCGTGTTCACAACGCTGTGTGAACATCACTGTCATCGGCTGTGGGTACGTTGGAACGACGCTTTCAGCGTGTCTCGCCGACGTCGGCCACGAGGTAACGGCGATCGATATTGGCGACGAAATCGTCGACCAGTTAGCCGACGGCACACCACCGGTGTCCGAACCTGGACTCGAGACGCTCGTGTCGACCCACGCCGGAGATCGGCTTCATGCCACGACTTCGTACGACGGTGTCCTCGAGACCGACGTAACCTTCCTCGCTGTCGGGACACCACCACGTCAGGACGGCAGCATCGATCTCAATGGGATTTTGGCTGCAGCAGCGGCGCTCGGCGAGTCACTCTCGGCTATCGGGGTCAACGAGCGACATCTCGTAGTCGTAAAATCGACCGTCACACCCACGAGTATCACGGCTATTCGGTCGGCAGTTTGGGACGGTCTTGACGGAGCCAGCGGCTGCTCGGTGTGGTTCCGAAGGAGGCGATCAAAAAAGACGGCTCTACGGTCATAGGCGCGACGCGTCGAGCACCATCGGTCGCGACCGCCTGTGAGCGGATCTTCGGGACGCTCCAACCTGCCGGGCCGCTGAATATCCAGCAGATCGTCGACGAAGACGGCGTACCACGGACGATCGAGATCAATCCGCGATTCTCCTCTACATCGTGTCTGACTGTTGCGGCGGGTGTCAACGAGTTCGATCTACTCATCCGCGACGGCCTCGGTCACCATGTCGAATCTCCCCCCGATTTTCAGGCCGATCTGTACATACGCAGATACCAGAGTCAACTCTTCACCGAGACAATCGAGCCCGAGGGTATCGACTCCCCACATTGCCGCAACGCATTGTGAGTTGGCCTACTGTATGGTGTGTGATCGCTTTCAGGAACGATCGCTGACATCGCCCATCAGGCTGTATCTCGTTCGGCAATCTCGTTGGTTTTCCACTGCAGAACTACGAATGAACAACAGGATTTTTGAAGAACGTACCAACATAGTATCATATGAGTTCTCCCTCTCAATTCGACCCCATGTCGGGTCAGTACGACATCTCAACGGTCGACCTCACCGATGATCGCTACGACGTAACACAGTCAGCGTTACGCAACAAGTACACTGTCAAAGACAGTACCGGGGCCGTCGTGCTCAGTGGCAAGCAGAAGCTGTTCAAGATGAGAGAAGAGTTCCCGTTCGTCACTGGTGACGGTGAGGACGCGTTCACAGTGAAAGCGGGTGGCATTCTCGACATCGCGGGCACCTACACGATCACTGACGCAGCCACCGGCGAGGAGGTCGTCGTCCTCGACGAGGACCTCTCGTTTTTCACCGAGCACTGGACGATCCGGGATCCCGAGTCGGGCAAGGCGCTGGCGACCATCCAGTCGAAGAGTAAATTCCTCTCGGCGCTTCGCCATCTCGTCTCCGTTGCGAACCTCGCGCCCAACAAGTACGAGATCTTCGACGCGGAGGGCGACCACGTTGGCGATATCGACGGCCAGTTCTCGCTGCGGGACAGCTACACGGTCACCATCGACGACGCGAGTGACGTCCCGAAAGAGGCGGTGATCGCCTCAGCGTGTATTCTCGACGCCCTCGAAAACAAGTGATTGAACACGAACTTCGCGAATTTTGCCTTACCCAAGGAACTCGTGTAGTACTGCGAGGGCTGCTGGTGGATACTGGGTCGCGAAACCTCTTTGATAACATGTCGTGAACTTGTACGCATGCATCACAGAGCGCTCGGTGCAGTCGACTCGGTGAGCGAGATCGGGTACGGTTCGTGGCAGATCGGCGGCGATTGGGGCGACGTGTCGGTCGACGAGGCCCGTCGGGCGGTCGAAACCGCTCGCGAGAGCGGTATCGATTTCTTCGACACCGCCGATGTCTACGGTGATGGCCGGTCCGAGCGAATTCTCGGCGACGTATTGGGTGCGGATATCGACCGCGATGCAGTCACTGTCGCGACGAAGGCGGGCCGACGGCTCGATCCGCACACGACCGAGGGATACACCGAAACAACTCTTCGGCAGTTCGTCGACCGCTCGCGGGAGAACCTGGGTGTTGAGACGCTTGATCTGGTACAACTGCACTGCCCGCCGACTGACGTTTACTATCGTCCCGCGGTGTTCGAGGCGCTCGAAACGCTTGTCGATGAAGGGCGGATCGACGGCTACGGCGTCAGCGTCGAACGCGTCGAAGAGGGACTAAAGGCGATCACGTATCCCGGCGTCGAATCGGTACAGATCATTTTCAATCCCTTCCGGCAGCGACCTGCCGAACTGTTTTTCGAGGAGGCCGCCGCGCGAGACGTCGGCGTCATCGTTCGGGTTCCGCTCGCCTCTGGGCTACTGACTGGCGCGCTCTCGCGAGAGACCGAGTTTCCTGAAAACGACCATCGCAACTACAACCGCGAGGGCGAAGCCTTCGACGTCGGCGAGACGTTCGCGGGCGTTCCCTACGAGGTCGGCCTCCAGGCCGTCGACGCCCTGGGCGAACACGTCCCATCTGAGCTCTCGCTGGCGCAATTCTCGCTCCGGTGGATTCTCGACCACGAGGCCGTCTCGACCGTCATTCCGGGGTCGACGACGCCCAAACACATCCGCGCGAACGCCACGGTTTCCGAGGGCGACCCGCTTGGCGTCGAAGCCCACGAAGCGGTCGAAGCTGTGTACGACGACCACGTGCGCGAGCACGTCCACCACCGATGGTAAGCGTTTCTATCGGTTAGAATGAACGACACGGTCGACCGTGTACAGGGGTTCGACCGTGCAGAAGTCGATACCGAATAACCGATCACGTCGACAAACCGTTTCGTACATTGTCTTTCAGTGCCGGATGCAACAGTTTTCTATGGAGTGTTCCTCTCGGCTCCAAAACAGATGTTCTGTGGTTCCTCCGAGTGCAAAGATTTTTCATGATCAACTGATATAGTGTATGTTAATGAAGCATACCGTAGACAAAACTCGGGAGTTTCGTGTGCTAAGGAGTATGAATACAAAGAATGCAATTAATCTGTTAGCCCCATCGGCTAACCGGGTGTTCCAAGTTGTCGAATACGAGGACAACAGCCTCCGCGAGGAGTTGGCAAGCCTTGATCCAGGAAAGCTGGTGTTGCTTGATCTCGAACGTATTGGTAGCCGGGCAAACGTCTGGAGAGCCAGTTGGCCTGATAGTAGTGAATCTGTTTCTACTTGATCGAAAGGTGGTTCGTTCAATCGTTGTTGCTTGATTGTTCGATGCCGAAGCCTGCGTACTCCCCTACGAAGTCTGCTGGTTACAATAAGTCAGAAAAACTACTGGCCAAAAGTAATGACATTTTTAATATAAATATAGAATTCGGATTCGAAGCTTCGGGGCTGTCGAAATTTTACTGGTCTATTTATAAATAGTTAGTTATTACTTATAATATAGATGGATGTAACAAACTGTCTTTCATATCCATGAATGCTGTCGATGGTAGTAACCTACCAACAAAATTAGTATGTACACAAACAAAACAGTAATAGCCTCAGCGTATTGCTGTACTGACAGTGATGTTCATAGGACACTTCGGAATTACGTTACTTCTGTGTGCACCGCTCGCAAATGTCCTCGTGACATCAGGCCGTAGAGTTGAGGTTCCCTATTGGGTTGGAATCGCCCTTGTCGTTACGATGCTTCCCGATTTCGATGTCTTTCTGCCCTGGGTCACCCATCGCGGAATCACACACTCAGTGCTGGCTGCAGTGTGTCTCGGTGTCTGTGTTGCTTTCGTCACCACGGCCAAACGTAGAGACCCTCTCGAAGCGTTCGAAGATACCGTCAGACGTGCGGTACTCGGCTTTATGCTCGGTGCGGGCACTGTTGTCGGTCATCTGGTTGGCGACCTGATCACGCCGATGGGCGTCCGACCGTTTGCCCCAGTCGACGCGGTCTACACGCTGGATCTCGTAGGTGCGAAAGACGTCGGAGCCAACCTCGCGTTCGTCGTGGTCGGCGTCGTGGTGTTTTGGACTGTCTACCGCCGCTCCAACGATCCTGCTCCGATTAGTCGAACCCCCACCGCTGAGCTGCCGGATTCTGATCTGCGATCTCTCAGCCCCTGAGGTGTATCGAGTCGACCTCTCGCATGTGTGCGTCGACGGCCACCGCATTTTAGCGCACCCCGAGAGAATACGAACCATGGACGCTACCGCCGACCACCGGCCACCATCGGGTGGCCAGTCGCTTTCACGGCGGGCAGTCCTCGCTGGTGGCGCTGGAGCCGCCGCAACCGTCGTTGGCCCCGGTGTCGCGATTGCACAGAACGACGATGAGAACGATGACGAGCCCGGCCCCCTGTACACCGACGCCGCCATCTCCTCTACGGTGCCGACGCTCGACGGCGACGACTACACTGGACTGTTCGTGCAAATCGTCCGTATAGAAGCCGACACGGAGATCGAACTGGGCGTCGACGACTGCGAATTTCTGGGTCCCGACGTCGAGATCGTCGCCTACGAAACCCGTCTTATCGACCGAATCGAGGAGGACCGAACGTCGACGTCGGCGATTCTCTACGCCGAAGAAGGAAACGACACCATCCATGACGGAAAGCTGTTCGTGGTAAATACGCAGGATGCCTGTACGACGGACTTCGTCTCGCTGAATCTCGAACAGATCGGAGCCGGAGAGATCGGCGAGTTCGCCAATGACGACGAAGACGGAGCCGGCGACAACGGTACAGGTGGTGCGGACTCGACGCCCGGATTCGGTGTCGGGACGGCCCTCGTCGGACTCGGTGCCGCATCGATCGTCGCGCTCCGTCGACTGGTCGACTGAGTAGCCAACATCTGCCGTCCGACTGACTGGCAGCAGACAGCAACCGTATCGCATCGACCAACTGAACCATCAAATACTTGCTTGGTACGGATAGCGTGTGGTTCAAGTATTACCCAGTGAAACCACTGGCGTATGAACAGACGAACGTTTCTGACACACGCCGGTATCGGGGCCGCTGGCCTCTCGGGGCTGGCAGGCTGTCTGGGGTCGGCCGAAGACGACTCTGATCAAGAACTCACAGTCGCGACCTACTCTTCGTTTACCGGTGAGGACACCGCCGGCGAGTGGCTCAAATCCGCTTTCGAATCCGAGTATCCCGACACGACCGTCTCGTTCGAGACGCCCGAAAACGGGCTCAACGAGTTCATCCAGCGCAAAAACGAGGACGCACCCATCAATGCGGATCTCTTTGTCGGGCTCAACACCAGCGATCTGGTTCGCGCCGACGAGCAACTCGACGAGCCGCTGTTCGCATCGAGTCGTGAGGACGTCGACGGTGCCGAGTCGATCAAATCCGATCTGGAGTTCGACCCCGAAAACCGGGCGATTCCGTACGATACGGGCTATATCAGCCTGGTGTACGACGAAGACGAGGTCGACGAACCGACCACGTTCGATCAACTGTTGGACGACGGGTTCGAAGACGCGCTGATTACACAGAACGCCCAACAGTCCGACCCTGGTCGGGCCTTCCTCCTGTGGACCATTCACGAGTTGGGCACTGACTCGTATCTGGAATACTGGGACGAGTTGGACGACAACGGCGTCCAGATCAGCTCGGACTGGGAGTCGGCCTATCAGGCGTATTCTGACCAAGAGGCGCCGATGGTGGTCTCGTACTCGACCGACCAGGTCTACTACAACGGCGACGACGTCGATATGTCACGCCACCAGGTCGGCTTTCTCAACGATCAAGGGTACGCGAATCCCGAAGGCATGGCCCAGTTCGCCGACAGCGACCACAGCGAGTTGGCCAGCCAATTTATGTCGTTCATGTTGACCGACGAATCACAGTCGGAAATCGCCGTCAGAAACGTCCAGTTCCCCGCCGTTGAAGGCGTCGAGCCCGGCGGCGATTTCGGCGAGTTCGCGCTCGAACCGCCGGAGTCGGTGACGTTCTCGTATGACGAGCTTTCGGGACAGGTCGGCGACTGGGTCGACGACTGGGCCCGCCAGTACGTGAGCAACTGACCATGTCGATCGGGCGCTGGGATTGGAATTGGGGGTGGAACTGGGCACTCCCGGCCGGTATCGCCGCCACGCTCACTGCACTCGTCGTCGTCTTCTATTACCCGGTGAGCGACGTTCTCGCCAGCGCCATCTACTCGGGCGGTCGACTCACGCTCTCACCACTCGTCTCAGTACTCGGCGACCCGTTTTATACTGGTGCGGCCCACACGCTTTTCGCGCAGCCGACGAGCCTCCCGCGACAGTTCACTGGTTGGCTCGCCGCCGGAGCGCCGGCGGTCGAGTTCGGCCTGTTTGGGTTTACGATCTACCAAGCGCTGTTGTCGACAGTCGTGAGCGTCGCGGTCGGCCTACCTGGGGCGTATCTGCTCGCCAGATTCGAGTTTCCCGGTCGACGGTTCGTCCGCTCGGTAACTATCTTGCCGTTCGTACTGCCGTCGATCATGGTCGCGGTCGGCTTTCTGGCGATGTTCGGTCGGACCGGCGTCGTCAACGACCTGCTGGGGGTTGTCGGGGCTGGCCCCGTCGAACTGACGTACACGCTCGAACTCGTCATCATGGCACACGCGTTTTATAATGCCCCGCTGGTCACGCGGCTGGTGACCGCCGCCTGGGAGTCGGTCGACACTCGACGGATCGAGACCGCCCGAACGCTCGGGGCCTCGCGGGCGAGGGCCTTGTACGATGTGACGCACCCTCAGCTTCTTCCGGCTGTGCTCACCGCCTCGGTGCTCACGTTCATATTCACGTTCATGTCGTTTCCGATCGTGCTCACCCTTGGCGGGCTGCAGCTCGCGACCATCGAGGTGTGGCTGTTTGCACGCGTCCAAGAGCTCGCGTTGACCGAAGCCGCGACGCTCGGGGCGATCGAGGCGGCACTCTCGCTCGGGCTGATCTACATCTATCTGCGCTACGAGGCGACACAGATTCGGACGAGCGAATCCCCACACCGCCAGCGTCGCATTCCGTTGTTCGACGGCCCACGCTCGCTGGTCGACCCGAGGCGGCTCGGCATCCTTCTCTACTGTGTTGGTGCAGTCGTCCTCTTCGTTGGGCCCTTGGCGAGTCTGGTGATCGAGAGCCTGACAACGCCCGATGGGCAGTTCACGCTGGTGTACTACGAGTTCTTGGCCTCCCAGCAGTCGACCGCTGCGGCGGGGACGACGCGCCCGCTGTCGGCGATCACGAACTCGCTGACGTTCGGTGCAACCGCCTTGCTGGTGGCGCTGCCGATGGGCATTGTCGTCTCGCTGGTGGCCACCCAGGAGCGTCGCGGCTCGCGGCTGGCCGAGGCGCTGTTGACCGCGCCGCTGGCAGTCAGTGGCGTCGTGCTCGGATTGGGGATGCTCCAGACGCTCGTTTTTGGGACGACCGTCTTCGGCCATCGAATCACGGTAACCGGACCGATCGCCATTGTCGCGGCCCACGCTGTCGCAGCCTATCCGTTCGTCTCACGCTCAGTCACTCCCGCATTGGGGAGCCTAGACAGCCAGCTCGTCGACGCCGCTCGGGCGCACGGTGCGAGCCGGACGGACGCTCTGCGTGACATCGAACTGCCGTTAATCGCGCCAGCGATTCTCGCGGGCGCGGCGTTCGCGTTCGCGATCAGTGTCGGCGAGTTCGACTCGACAGTGTTACTCTCGGAGGGCGTCGACAGCGCAACGATGCCAGTCGCGCTTGAACGCTCCATCGGCACGCGGTCGGTAGGGCCAAACCTCGGGCCAGCGACGGCGATGGGAACCGTGCTGTTGGCGGTGACCGCGGTGAGTTTCGTGATTATCGATCGCGCGGGTCGGCGGTGGCAGCCATGACGACGCCCGAAGTCGAAGTGCAATCGCTCTCGGTCGACTTCGGCGGCGTGAACGCACTCGAAGACGTCTCGCTGTCGATTCGCGACGGCGAGTTCTTCACGCTCGTCGGCCCATCTGGCTGCGGCAAAACAACGCTACTGCGGTCGATCGCCGGTCTCGAAACCCCGTCGACGGGGACGGTGTCGCTCGGTGGAACGATCGTCACCGATCAGCCGCCAGAGGCGCGCAACGTCGGCATCGTCTTTCAGAACTACGCGCTGTTTTCCCACATGAGCGTCGCCGAAAACATCGGGTACGGCCTCAAGTTTCACGACCTCCCGGATGACCAGGGCATCGACGAGCGTATCGCCGAGATTCTCGAGCTCGTCGACCTCGATACGTATGGCGATCGCAACCCCGACCAGCTCTCGGGCGGCCAACAACAGCGCGTCGCTCTCGGGCGGGCGCTAGCTCCGAAACCGGACGTGTTGCTGTTGGACGAGCCCCTGTCGGCGCTGGACGCCCAGCTTCGCCGTCGACTTCGGGTACAGCTCAAAACCATCCAGCGCGAACTCGGGGTCACGACCGTCTACGTCACCCACGACCAGGCCGAAGCGCTGGCGATCAGCGACCGAATCGCGGTGATGCGAGCTGGTCGGATCGAACAGGTCGACGCGCCTGAAACCGTGTATCGTGCCCCGGCAACCGATGCGGTCGCCGAGTTCATCGGCGATAACAGCCTCCTTCGCGGAACGGTCACCGAAAACGGCTCACAGTTGGCTATTCGAGGGAAACAGCTCGCATTACCGACCGAGGTCGACCCCGCCGACGGAACTGAACTCACACTGTCGATCCGACCTGAACAGTTCTCGATCAACTCAGAACGGCACTCAACCCAACCCGAACAGTCGTCGGCTCAAGAGCAGGCTTCGTTGGCTGCGGGTCGATCTTCATCGGCTGCGGGTCTCCCTTCGTCGACAGCGGTTCGGCTGTTAGCGACGGTTGAAACCGTCGAGTTCCTCGGAGACGCCTATCGGGTCTACTGCACGTGGAACGGACAGACGATCGTCGTCAAATCAGCAACTGAGCCACCAGACGGTGCGGTCGATCTCAGGTTCGATCCTGATTCGGCCCACGTGATCGATCCGTAGTCGGTACGTGAATGCCGTTGGGATACTACGCCCATCTGCGTTTGCGGATCCAGACTCTGCGTGCGACTGTCGCGGTAATCGCCACCGGAGAGGGTCGCTGGCTGTCTGATCACAACCGAGCTACTCTAGTTCTGTGTACAGCGATTCGTACTGTTTGGCAACCGAATCGAGATCGAAGTTACTGATTCGCGTCTCCGCGTTCGATCCGATCCGACGCCGAACGTCTGTGTTTTCGAGTTGCCCAAGCGTGTCGACGAACGCCGAGAGATCACTTTTCGAGACTTTCAAACAGTCGTGGCCGTCTTCGAGCCACGAGAATGTCTCAATATCTCTCACCACCGGCGGTTTGCCAGCGGCCATCGCTTCGAGCAGGGCGATCCCCTCGTTTTCCTCGTGCGTCGGGAAAAAGAAGACGTCACCCGCCGCATACGCCCCGCGGATGTCGTCGACGAATCCGGTAAAGGTGCAGTTTTCGGGTGCCGAGTCGATCAGACGCGTGGTCGACCGTCCCTTGAGCGAGCGGTCGATGGGTCCGAACCACGCGAAGTCGAAGCCGGGACACCGCCGGGCGGTTTCGACGAACGTTTCGAGGCCCTTGCGCTCGAAGACGTGGCCGACCTGAAACGCCACCGGCGGCGTGAGGTCGAACCGTTCGCGGTAGTCGGCCGCAAGCGACTCGAAGCCGCGGAGTTTCTCGCGGTCGACGCCGTTCGAAATGACTTTCGTTGGGGTGTCGGTGTAGCGGCTGATCAGCCGTCGGTTGTACGTTGAGGGGCACACCAACACGTCGGCGAGCCCGTAGGCCCACCGGAGGTAGCGCCGGAGCGGACCGGCGAGCGCGTTAGAGAACCGAAAACTGTCGCCGAAATCCTCGGCGGTCAGATGGGTGTTGACGACCACCGGAATCCCGCGAGACCTGGCTCGACGGGCGTACCAGACCGATTTCGGTCCCATGAGGTTGCAGTGCAACACGTCCGCGCTGAGGTCGTGGTCGGTTGTGTACTCGATATCGAGGCGCTCGAGCATCTTGCGCTGGTGTCTGACCGACTCGCGGATGCCGCCGGTGATGATTGATTCGAACTCACAGACGTGACTGACAGATAGTTGCTCGCTGCCCTGCATCGCGGTCGACGCTAGTCGAGAACGAGCCACGGCACCTCCATGAGCGCCGGAATATGGGTCTCGATGTGGTGCTCCCAGACGCCCTCCTCGCCGAAGGCCTCGCCGTGGTCGGCAGTGACGACCACGCGGCCATCGAGGCGGGCGGTCAGTTCGGCGACCGATTCGAGCGCGAGTCGGAGGTTCTGTTCGTACAGGTCGAGCGCGGTCTCGCGGGTGCCGTTTCGCAGCAGCCCCGCCGGGTCGAGTTCGAGCCAGAGGCCGACCTTCTGGGCGAGTTCGATGCCGTCGAGAAGGCGTTCGACCCGTGGTCGGACAGTGTCGGTGATCGGGGCCAAAAGGCTACTTTTCTCGCCGTCAGCGTCGGCTTGCTCTCGAATGCCTTTCTGGATCTGGGTGAGTTTACCGCCGCTGGCCCGAGAGAGATACGGGGCGTGCGGCTGCATGTAATGCAATACAGTCCGGTCGGCGCGCTCGACCAGCGATTGGTGGGCGTCGAACGAGGCGGCCAAACTTTGGGGTGGCACCGTCCCGAGGTCCTCGTCCCAGCCCTCGCGCCAGACGTCGACGATTTCGCTAATGTGCTCGTTTGCGGTCCAGGGATACTCGCAACTCGCACCCCACTTGAGTTCGGACAGTGGAATACCCAGATCGTTTATAAATGGATTGCCCGAAAAGTAGGCGATGTCGTGGTCGCCGGTGAACGTGCGATAGGCCCACTCGGGCGTCGACGACCCTCGACTCCGTCGGCGTTCGAGCGTGCCGTCGAGGTAGTCGTCGTACACTTCGCTGAACACGTCGTACCGGCAGGCGTCCAACACGACGCAGTAGTCCCACTCAGACTCTACAAACCGCTGCTCGTTCATCCGTTACTGATAATTCTGCATGCGGCTACCTATGTGTACTGGTCGTTAGTTTCCAATTCTGCTGTCACGTCCGATCAAAATCATTCCAGATAGCCGAGATCGCGCAACCGGTCGCGCATCTCGTCGTCGGCGTCGTCGAGGGGGCCGGAGTCCACAACCGAGTCGACAGCCGATTTTTCACTCGCGTCGGCTTCGTCCCACGCACCCCCGAGTTCGGCCTCGAACCGCGACAGGGCGGCCTCGGTTTCGGCGACTCGGTCGTCAACCGCTGGGTCGAGCGGCGTCCCTTCGCCCGGGTCGTTGTCGAGTCGGAACCCCTCGTCGGGAATACGGTCGGCGCGGATGTACTTCGCGTCGGTGCTCCGGGCCGCACGGAATCGAGAGTAGGCCCGGTGGTCCGTCGACAGATCGATGCCTGCGGCCGCGGCCTTCTGTTCGAGGTGGTGGAGTTCGATAACCGGCTGGGCGTACTCGACGAACGCGTAGTCGTTTGAATCTCCTTCTTGCTGACCGAGAACCGCCCGCTGGCCGGGGTCGGGGTCGACCGCCGACTCGAAGGCGCGGTACTCCTCGGCGAGCAGCGAACGCGTCGGATCGTAACCGACCGGCCCTCTCTCGCCGTTTTTTCGAACGCCATCGAGATCAGTTGGCTCGACGCCGGCCGCATCGAGGATCGTGTGGTAACAGTCGAGCAGTTCGACGAGATCTTCGCGGCGCTCGGCGGTGCTGTCGGGATGGTTTATCAGCAGCGGGACGTTGATGAGTTGGTCGTAGAGGCCGAACTCGTGGCCGTAGAGGTCGTGTTCGCCGTGGAGTTCGCCGTGGTCTGCACAGACGATTACGGTCGTGTCGTCCCAGCGGTCGGTCGACCGCAGCCACTCGAACAGTCGACCCATCTCGGCGTCCATATGGGCGATCTCGGCGTCGTACAGCCCGCGGATGGCTGTCCACTCCTTGTCGTCGATTTCCGTTGCACCCGAGTTGTACTCCTTGGAGTTCTGGCAGACCTCGTGGGGGTCGACGCCCGGTGCGAACTGCTCGCGATATTCGTCTGGCGGGTAGTACGGCAGGTGGGCGTCCATTAGATTGATAAAGCCGAACCAGCCACGGTCGCTGTCGCTCGATTCGATGAACGATTTCGTGCGATCGATCACCCGCGGCGTTTTCGAGTCGGCTCCCTCGCCGCTGGCGAGCGCGGAGTGGGTGACCGCGCCGAGCCGAACGAGTTTCGAGGCGAGATCACGGAGTCGCGGCGAGTCGTTGATTCGCTGCCACAACGTCGCCAGCGGTCCCGAAAGCAGCGTGTCGGGCAAAGCCTCAAAGAAGGAATCCTGTTCGTCGAAGCCCGCCGTAAGGCCAGTGTAGGAGGTAATCCAGGCGTTCGAGGAGAAACAGCCCGTATCGTAGCCCGCGGTCGACAGACACTCGGCGAGCGTCGAGACGTCGTCGAGATACGGGCTGGCCTGATCGGCTCCGTGCTCGCTGGGATACTGGCCGGTGAACAGCGAGGCGTGGACCGGCAGCGTCCACGGTGCGGGCGCGACCGCCGACTCGAAAACGGTCGACTCCTCGGCGAAGGTGTCCAACGTCGGCGTGGTCGACCGATCGTAGCCGTAGGGGCCGAGGCGATCCTTCCGAACGGTATCCAACACGACAACTAGCACGTTCGACGGCCGACGATTGTCCATTGGTGGCGAATGCCGGGTCCATCCAAATAAATCGATTGCCTTCTGCAAAGAACAACCAGACGTTTCTTGTGTCACGGCTCCCCCACGTTCGGCATGGATGGGCCCAGCCGGCGCACGTTGATTCTCGGAAGTCTCGGCACGCTCGCCGTGTTCGCGGCCCTCTTCGTGTTCGTCGACGTCGGCCGAGTCGTCGACGTGCTTCGATCGGCCGATCCGTGGCTGGTCGCACTCGCGGTCGCGTTCGTGCTATGTTGGCTTGTTTCGTGGAGCCTGATGCTGAAAGTCGTGCTGTCGGGCCTCGGGATCGAACTTCCGTTTCTCACGACGTTTTTCGTCTACGCGGGTGCGGTGTTCTCCAACAACATCACGCCGTTCGGCCAAGCCGGTGGCGAGCCGGTGGCGGCACTGCTCATCTCGAAGGTGTCAGGTTCGCGCTACGAGACCGGGCTCGTCGGCATCGCGACGGTCGACCTGCTCAACGTCGTCCCCTCGGTTTCGCTGATCTTCCTCGGTGTGGGCCTGTATGCGACGACAGCCTCGGTCGACGGTCGAGTTGAGACGGCGGTCGGCTCCGCGGTCGTCCTCATTAGCTCGATTCTCGTCGTGCTCTGGGTTGTCTGGCGACTGCGAGCCATCGTGATCGAGCGCCTCCCAGGTGTCGTCGCCCGCGTGGTCGACCGAATCGACCTCGGCCGGTTCGACATTGCCACGCTCGAACGGGGACTCACCGCCAGACTGGAGCGGTTTTTCGAAAACATCGAACTCGTCTCGACCGACCGGTGGCGACTGCTCGGCGTTGTCGGCCTCTCGCTGTGTGGCTGGCTGTTTCAGACGGTAGCCCTGCTGGTCACGTTCGCCGCGCTGGGGACGAGCGTTCCAGTGGCGGTCGTCTTGTTCGCGATTCCGTTGGCCAACCTCGCCGGGGCCGCCCCGCTTCCCGGTGGGCTCGGTGGTATCGAGGCCGCTTTTGTCGGGCTTCTCGTGCCGACCACCGGTGTCGACGCTGCCACCGTCACGGCCGCCGTCCTGCTGTTTCGCGGAGCTGTCTACTGGATTCCGGTCGCGATCGGTGGCGTTTCGGTGTCTGTATTCGGTGCGCAGGAACTCGCCTGAGCGTCGGTGCCTGCGGCGAAACAAGTAAACCTTACAATCGAGTCGGCAGATGGTGTGAACAATGGTCCTGCTCCAAGTCGACTACGCGCCCGACTGGCTCGCCTCGATGATGACCTCCGAACTCGGGTACGTGGTTCTGTTGGGCATCTGTTTGTTAGAGGGTGTGATGATGCTCCGGTTTCTCCCAAGTGAACTGGTCGTTCCGCTCGGGCTTGCGATGCTCGGTTCGTCGATTCCTGATGTGGTCGTGGTCGTCACCATCGCGGTCGTCGGAACGACGATTGGCCAGACCGTCCTGTTTCTGCTCGTGCGTCGAACCGGTCGGGAGTACCTGTTCGAAAAGCGGTGGTTCCCGCTGACCGAGTCGCGGCTCGAACGCTTCGACGGCTGGTTCGACCGCTGGGGACCGATCGCGGTCGCGGTCAGCAACACCATGCTTGTCGTCCGTGGGCTACTGACGGTCCCGGCTGGTCTCTCGGATATGGACGGCCGGAAATTTATCGCGCTGTCGGCGCTCGGGTCGACGTCGTTCCAGTCGATTCTCGCTGGGCTCTACCTGCTGGGCGGGCATTTCCTGGTTTTCTGAGAGAGGGTACCGAAACCATCTGTCGTTGTGCGACGATTATTCTTCAGAAGTTGGTAGAAATAGCCTGCGAGCCTGTGAGCGCGTGTCTTGCAGCAGATTCCCTATCAAATAGAGGTACTTTTGAGTTGATTCTGCTGAGTGACATCCTCCTCGCCGTAAACGGCGAGGCTTCCCACGCATGGGGAATACCAGTTAGTCGTCGCTAGCAGAGGGTTTCGACTCTTCGTAGGCCGTGAGCGTCATCTGCGCTGGTACGTTCTGTTCACGGTGAGTCGTGGCGGTGTCACAACCGCTCCCATCCCGAGGCGAGTCATCGCGTCCAGCCTTGTCAAGCGGGACGCTCTCTCCCCACGGGTTGATCCGTCGTGCGATATTCGCGGAAGCGTTGATGTCGGCCTGAAACGTCGAAACGTGGCAGTCGTCATTCGGACACCGGAACTCGGCTTGGGAGCCCCGCCGACCAATGTGGTGGCACGAGTGGCACGTCTGCGACGTGTACGCCGGATTCACGTACTCGACCGGGATACCTGCCTCCATCGCCTTGTCCTCGATGCGTCCTTGGAGTCGGGCGAATGCCCACGAGTGAAGCCGACGGTTCATGTACTTCCCGTAGTCGAGCTGTTCCCGAATGTATGTCAAGTCCTCCATCACCAACACCGGATTCTCGTACTGTGTGACGTACTCGACAGCCTGCCGAGACGCCTTCTCCACGATGTCGGTGAGCGCGTTCTGGTAGTACGAGAAGCGGTCTTCAATCCGCCACTCGGATGCCTCACGCTCTTGGAGTCGTTTCAGGGTTGTGTGCATCTCTTTGCGGAGATGTTTCGCTCTGCTCCCGCTACACACGAACGGATCAGTCGGAGAACCGTCGTTGAGGGCACAGCCCGTGATCAGGGCGGTTTCTCCGATGTCTAAGCCGATGTGCGTGGCGTCACCGTCTGTCGCTGGTTCTTCGACTGGGTACTCGACGGAGACGTGTAGTACCCAGTTCTTCTGATGCTGCTGAAGCCGTATCTCACCCGCCTTCGCATCCTCCGATACGAGATCGTGCCAGAGGTCTTCCTGTTCGGGGTTGATGCGGAGCGGCATCCAGAAGTTCGTCCCTCGGCCCGCCCGTGGAACCCACCACGTAAACTCGTAGTCGCGGTCTTCAGAGTGGTCGAACTTCGCGGCTTGGTTGGTGAGCCGTATCGGGTGTTCGTCGTCTAACTCCTTGGCGTTGTACGTCTTGCGGAGTTTCGGGACGTAGTTGCAGAGGGCAGCTTTGGCCTGATACGGCAGCTCGTAGGGCGTTACGATGTCGCTCACCGCAGACATGGTACTTGCCCCGGCGTCGAACGCCTCTTGCAGACCGTCACGGTAGGTTTCGAGCAAGTCGTTCAGTTTCGCCTGCTTGTGAGCGGTAGGGGGCGCGAACGTCGCCTGCAACGTTTTCGTGACGGTCGTAGACATTGCTACTGATCCTCCACGTATTCCATCAGTACGTCAATGCTCACTTGTCCGGTGGTGGCGAGAAAGTATCCGGGTTGCCAAAACGCCTTGTCGAGTGCCTGCCGAACTTCGGGATTCTCATCACGGATTTTGCGAGACGTGACGCCCTTGAGTGAGTTGATGAACTTGGTGAGGTCAGTCGTTGGCTTCGCAGTGAACAGGATGTGAACGTGGTCGCTCCCGCCGTTGACGTTCTGGATGTTCACGCCGAAGTCCTCAGAGATGTCGCTGGCAATCTCACCGACCCGTTCGGCTATCTCGTCGGTGAGAAGGTCTGCGCTGTACTTCGTGACGGTCACGAAGTGATATTGGAGCGCGTAGACCGTGTGCGACCCGGTTTCGAGGTTGTACTTCATTTGGCCGTACTAATTTTTACGCACCCAATTCGAATAAAAGTTCGCAGTCGTGGGGTATTCGGCCTGCAACTGACTGTGATTTGTATAGGATTTGTCGGCTTCACGCCCGGCGTAAACGCCGGGATTCTCGCCTTGAAGAAAGATAGAGAGGTTGAATGCAGCAAAAGTGCGGTCAAAAAGCCGAACGACTTAGATCGTTGCTCTTCGGTAGACCGGCGCTCATCGCTGATTTTCTCGTATAATCACGACGGAACATGGTGCCCGGCGTGCAACGGACTCGGCGACGCTCCCAAGCAATACCCTGACTGCTCCCGACCAACCCGTACTCCCCATAACGATGTGATCGATCTCGTTCTCTTCGGCATATCTTACGATCGTTTTCGCGGCGTGGCCTTCCTTCATTGCCGTTTCGATCTCCCGATTGTGTTTGCCCGCGATTTCGTCGGCCCGGGTGAGTATTTCTCTCCCTTTCTCTACGGCGAGTTCGTACGCCGATTTGTTTGGGTCCTGTGGGAACTCCGTGACCTGAACGACGTGAAATGCGTGTATCTTCGCTTCCGGGAAGAGATCGAACGCTTCCCTGAGGGCAGCTTCAGATTCCGAAGATCCATCCAACGGAACTAAGGTCCGTTTCATGATTCCTGCATACGTAGCCGGCAGGCTTAATGGCACTTCTATGATAGATCTTCTGAAGCGTGGCAAAGTCAGGAATATTAGTTTGTTGGTCAGGGGCAAGACCAACTGCTGAACTTACGCTTGAACTCTTGCACTCGGATCTTGACGTGGAGGTCATAAACAACGGTTCACGGCGTTAGATCATTACCCTCTATTGGCCGATCACAGCAATTTCGAAATGACCGAATCGTAGAGCAAGATACGCGCGTTGTATTCAGCAGTCGGTTCCTACCACATTTGAGAGAGGTTGCAGACGTACTTGCAAGACTAATCCTCTAAATAAAGCACTCTGACTTCAATACATCAAAATCCTGCCACAGTAGAGAGTATGAGCGCTCTTTCTAATCCGTATGGATACGTCGACCGTTACTGGCCGAGAAGTACCCGCATATTGCGACCCCAAGCCCCTTGTTTTATAAAACGACCGACTACTCCCGTCGACGGTAGAACGGCAGCCGGAACCTGATCTTGCGGTCGTAGAGCTGCCACCGGGCTTCGAGGCCGGTCCAGACCAGTCCCGTGATAAGCATGACGGCGACGGCCGCAAACTCGGTGTTGCCCATCCACGGCGGCGAGGCGTACAGGATGCCGTTGTAGATGCGGTGGGGAAGCACCGAGGCGATCAAGCCGCCGATTGCGCTGAACGGATTGAATCCCGAGAGGACGCCCGCCGACTCGTCGTCGGTGCCGGAGTCCTCATCCGTTCGAGACTCAAGGCCGAGTTCCGCTGCGCTCTGGCCCCCCTCGCTTTCGGGGCCGGTTTCGAGGCGCTCGGACTCGTAGGGCAGCGTCGAGTTGGCCTGCCAGACGATCTCGCCCTCCTGGTCGACCTCAATCACGCGCTTGCCGTGGGTGTCGGTGATCAGCGTGTTTCCGTTGGGCAATCGGTCGGCATCCCGCGGCCACTGGATTCGGTCGTCGGACCATTCCCAGCTCCGTTCCCACTCGCCGTCCTCGCGCTGGAACTCCTGAACGCGCGCGTTCTCGGAGTCGGCGACGACGATCGCTGGCCCGCCTTGGGATTCGGGGATGAAGTCGGGGTTGTGTTGTTCGTACTGAGTGTCGTACTCGTTCTCCGAACCGAGCGTCCAATCGTCGACGATCCCCTCCTCGCGGTCGAGGAAGACGACCTGATCCTGGTTGCGGAGGCTGACCATGAAGTTGCCCTCCATCTCGCCTTCTTCGATGTACTCGATGTCGTTGATGTGGGCCCAGTCTTCGGGGTACGGCCCGCCTTCGTCGACCGGGAACTCGCTTTGGGCGTCCCAAAGCCACTCGACGACCTCGGTTTCGGTGTCGACGACGAACACCTGATCCTCGACGATGTCGGCGACCGCGACGTGAGTGTCGTTGATCCGCGTCGAATCGTGCCATTCTCCGGCGGTCTCCTTGTAGTCGTACCGTTCGTAGATCACGTCGACCTCGCCGGTCGTGACGTTCACCTGCTCGATGGCGTTGCGGGCACATGGTGGATCGGTGCAGGTGTCGCCCTCCTCGCCGACCGTATCGGTGGCTGTGTACTCGATCACGTCGTCTTCACCCTCGACGGGGTCGGCGTCGAAGTACTTGGTCCGGGTGTTGTTGTAGTAGGCGACCTCACCGTCGGGGTCGTAGACGGTGATCGTGCCCGACCGCCCGGACTCCGTGATCACGGTGTGATTCTCGGTTTCGGGTGCAGTCGGCACGTCTGCCTCAGTCGCAGTCGAGAGCTCCTGGTTCGAGCCGCTGGCGACGACGACACCCGACAACGCGATCAACAGAATAAACGCGATTCGAAGGCGGTTGCGTGAGATCAGTTCGGCCACGCGCTCAAATCTATCTGTGGCGGCACTCATGATGCTACAATGTCACCCAATTCCTGTTAATACGGCGGCTATCTGGCATTAAAACGCCATTCAAGCCCGGGGGGTATAGAACTTGCTTTCAGATTAGCTTCTGATAGGTTCAGTGACTAATCAGCTTACTGTTGAACGTCAGAGACACAACAGCCATGTGGAACAGTACCGAATAGTAGGTATGAATCTCACCGTCTATGGGCCACTTCGGGGGGTGACTGGATCAAAAACGGTTTCGATCGAGTGTGCAGCTGACGACAACCCCAACTCAGTTCAAGACGTTCTCGATCGGTTCGTCGACCAGTATCCACGGGCCACTGCCCATCTGTTCGATGCAGACGGACGACTCCAGGCGAGCGTTCGAATTCTTGTCGACGGCGAGCGTGTCGAGCTAGAAACGCCGTGTCCGTCGACGGCCGAGCTCTCACTGATTCCGGCGGCCAAAGGAGGGTAGTTCGGGCTGGCCGATGGTGATCCTCAGAGCCCGTACTGCTCACGGACGACTTTAGCCAGCCCCACGTCTTCGAGAATTTCGGTCGGCACCAACATCGATAGCTGAACGACCCCCGGCAGGCGAGCGATTTCGACGCCGCCCGTGAACGTACAGCGCGCTCGCACCTCGCCTTCGGTCATGCCGAACAGTGAACCAGCGCGGTCGAAGGCGTTGTCGGTCGCGGCGTTGATCGTCGCCCCCGAGCCGATGATCTGCAGCGGCATCGCATCCGCGACGGTGTCGACGCCGTACTCGGCCGCGAGCGCGTTGCCCGCTTCGCGTTCGTCGTCGGTGTACGGTTTCGCAATCTCCGGGAGGTCGGACTCGTTCGGCAATAGCAGCGGCCCGTCCATCTCGACGTTTTTGATTACCTCGACTTCGAGTTCGGTCGTTCCGCTCACGTCTGTCGTGTGTAGCGATAGCTCGCCATCGCCCTGATTGGCGTGCAGGTCGCCGACGTACAGGCCACCGCCGTCGACGCGGACCGGACAGATGAGCGTTGCACCCGGCCGCACGTCGTTCGAATCCATGTGGCCGTCAGTCCGTGCGTCCAACTCGCTCTCGTCGGCGATTCCCCAGTCGTGGGCGGCACCGATGAGGAACTGGCCGAAGTCACCTGCGTTGTGCGAATCCGGCAGTTCGACTGCCGGTGTGGTCCCGATGTTTCCAATGAACGGTGCGAGGTGGCCGAGCGTACCCGGAATCTCGTCGGGCTTATAAAGCAAAATCGGATGCTGGCGGGAGTTCTCGGGCAG
This sequence comes from Halohasta sp. A2, assembly GCF_056175805.1. Classification (NCBI taxonomy): domain Archaea; kingdom Methanobacteriati; phylum Methanobacteriota; class Halobacteria; order Halobacteriales; family Haloferacaceae; genus Halohasta; species Halohasta sp. A2. Next base: position 21,322 of record NZ_JAQFWV010000014.1, read on the forward strand.
TGCCATGTTCTCGTCGGCGTTTTCGGCGAGTTTGTCGGCACCCTCCGGGCCGACAGTCAGCCCAACGGTTCGACCCTCGTCGAAAACGACCGTATACCCATACTCAAAACCGAACGAGGAGGCGTTCGCGCCGCACTCCGCACACCGAATTGCCTCTTCGCCGGTGCCGTCGACGACCGTCTCGGGCCACTTGGTGCCGCAGTCGGGACACCGGTGGTCGATGAAGGGGTCGTCGCCGAACGCCTCGCTTCGTTCGGCCATGCTGCCAGTGCTGGTAGCGACGCTCGTCACCTGGACGTCTTTGATTCGGACGACGAGCGCGTCACCGACCTCGGCGTTTTCGACACGGATCGGTCGGGTGACCTCGTGGCCACCGCGAAACGAGGGGGTAATCATCGGCCCCCAACAGCCGGCTGGCGTATGGGTTCGAACCGTGCCACCGTCGGCAACCGTGCCCGCCCACTCCTGATCGGGACCGACCAGCCCGAGCGTGAACTGGTCGACGTCGAGTTCCTGTTGAATCTGCTGTGACATCGTCTGTATGTATGTGACCAAATAACATAAGCAATATGTGGCCCGATTGGTGTCTCTGGTTCGCTTGGGGCGCTGGCATTCCGCCAGCCGGGTGTTTACCAGTCTTTCTGCGTTTTGTCACGCCAGAACTGTCCGCTGGGTGCATCCGGTTCGAATCGGGCGAGCCAGACCGGGGTTTCGGCTCCTTTTTCAGGAGATCGTGGCGCGTTGCCGTCGGCCATATCCGTCTGGACGTAGCCCGGACACACCGAGTTGGCCAACAGTCCCGAATCGCTGTACTCGCCGTGAAGGTAGCACGTCAACCCGTTTAAACCGGTTTTCGAGATGCGATACGCCGGCATCCCACCGCCCTGCGGCTCGGTGATCGCGCCGAGCCCCGACGACATGTTGACGACCCGACCACCCGGATTCTCTAACAGGAGCGCAAGCGCCTGCTTCGTGAGGTGGATCGGTCCGTGGAGGTTCGTTTCAAGCGTTCGGTCGATGGTGTCGGTCGACATCGAATCCAGCGGCCCGCGGCTGTCCATCACGCCTGCGTTGTTGACGAGCACGTCCAGTCGACCGGCCTCGCTCGCGATTCGGTCGATTGCGGCCTCGCGCTGGGCCGCACGGGTCACGTCAAGTTCGATAGCCCGGCGGTCGGCGGCCGCAATGTCATCAGTATCGCGGGCTCCCGCATAGACGGTTGCGCCGTGGTCGACGAGTCCGTCGGCGATTCGCTTGCCGATGCCCCGGGTTGCGCCGGTTACCAGTGCGACCTGTCCATCCAGCGTGTCGTACAGTGGTACGTCCATACACCGAGTTCGGGCGCACAACCAATAGATGTGGCAGTCCGAGCGGCTGGCCTATTTATATCCAACCGTGGGATGGTAACAAACGTTTTCTGTATCGTGAGTGATTATTTGACATGGTATCCGTTACTAATACTCAGGGAGCCGATGGGATTCGCGCACTGTTCGACCGCCAGCTAGCGGTCGGTCTCCACCACGGCGCACAGCTCGTCGTGTATGAGGGGACCGAACGCGTCGTCGACCTCGCGGGCGGGACGACCGGCCCGGATGGCGACCAAACGACTCCTGATACGAGACACCTGATCTGGTCCTGTACCAAACCCTTGGTCGGCACCTGCGTCCACCAGCTCGTCGAAGGCGGCCACGTCGACTACGGCGACCCGGTCGTCGACCACTGGCCGTCGTTCGCCCGCGGCGACGAGGCCAAAAAAGCAGTGACTGTTCGCCACGTCCTCAGCCACCAGACAGGGATGCCGACCAGCGAGTTGGATGGGAATCCGGCGGCGTGGGGTGATTGGGAGCAGATTGTGGAGACGATGGAGACGCAGGAACTCGAAGACGAGCCGGGCACCACTGCGGCCTACCACACGGTCACCTACGGGTGGCTCGTCGGCGAACTCGTCCGGCAGGTCACAGGCACGCGGATCGAGAAGTACGCCCAAGCAAACGTATTCGAGCCACTGGGGATGGATCAGACGAGCGTCGGCGTCCGTGACGGCCAACCCGAAACGGTCGCAGATATTGCAGGCTTCGACATTTTCGATCGGTGTGCGGACCCCGCAGAAGGGTTGGTCGACCTCTCGCCGGAGGCTGCCGCAGGGCTCGGCAACGATCCGGGCGTGTTGCAGGCGGTGATCCCGGCCGCGAACGGGATCAGCACTGCCCGGGATATGGGTCGATTCTTCGCCTGCATGGCCAACGGCGGTACACTGGACGGCACCCGACTTTTGGAGCCCGAGACGGTCGACGAGGCGACCGAACTCCAGATCGAGACGGTCGACGATGGAACGCTCTCGCGGCCGATGCGCTACGCGATGGGCTACTGGCGCGGCGGCACCGTTTCGGATCTGTTCGGAACGCTCTCGTCGCCCGAGACGTTCGGCCATGTTGGGCTCGGGAGTATCGTCGGCTGGGTCGACCCGACGGCCGATCTCACGTTCGCCTACGTCTGCAACGGGATCCGAGAAGAATCGTATGAACACGCCGCCCGCGTGAATCAGCTTGCTGATGCCGTCTATCAGGTCTACGGCTGACCACTTGCAGACGGTGCACAGCGGGTCTGCCGTGTCGTGACCGCCCTTTTAGAAGCTGTCTGCGAACTTGTTTCGGCGGTTGATATCGATCTCGCTCAGGCTCGACCGCTCGCGTGAGGCGGCGAACACGATCGCTTCGGCGATCTCTTCGGGTTCGGTTACCTCACCCTTCTCAAACACCTCTGCGAACGTCCGGCCGTCAGTCGACTCGAACTCCGAGCGAACCTCCGAGGGGTTGATCACGGTGACACCCACGCCGTCGTCGCCGACCTGGGCGGCGACGCTTTTGGCAAAGCCGCGGACCCACCACTTCGAGGCCGCATACACCGGATTGAACGAGCGGGGGTACTGCCCTGCAAAACTCCCGAGGAAGACGAGGTGGCCCCCGCGCTCGCGGACGTGCGGAATCGCCGCACGTGTCAGGTAAAACACGCCGTCGACGTTGGTCTCCTGCATCGTGTCGTACTCGTCGGTCGACAGCTCGGTAACGTCGCTTCCGCGAGCCAGCCCCGCGTTGTTTATGACGATATCGATGCCGCTGAACCGCTCGACGGTTTCGGTGACGAGCGCGTCGACGGCGTACTCCTTTCGGACATCCGTCGGTACGACCAGTGTCTCGACGCCGTGTTCGGATTCGAGGGCTGCAGCGAGCTCAGTCAGTCGATCCTCGTTGCGGGCTGCAAGCACCACGTTCGCACCGGCCGCTGCAAGCTCGCGGCAGGTCGACGCGCCGATTCCCGCGCTTGCACCGGTTACAACTGCCGTCTGTCCGTCGAGTGAGTGTATCATGTCGGGAGACACCGAAGCCCACACTGTAAGCTTTGTTGTCGAGGTAGTCAGGCAAGCGGTACGAAACCCGTCGACGAACCGCGGAGCCGCCAGCGAGGTTGGTGAGTGACCTACCGAGTTACAGTTCGAAGGGGTCAAAGCGGAACGCGGTACTTCGACACGTATCTGTCTATAAAATCCATGAATAAACTGTTTTACGCATAGAATGTTTACTAACGAGTGAGTAACGCGAAAATCTCTGAAAACTCTCAAAGACAAACACTATGGTTTGCTATATACGTACACTCTCGCAAACGGCCTTGGTGGCTCGGATAGCCCGCTTTGGACGGAGTCGGTCGACACCGTTCACGACCTCTATGACGGGGTCGACCGGGGTGCTGGCTGTATGAGTGCCAACACACCACACACACCGACACAGTTCGAGCGGGTGTTTCACCAGATCGACGACGCGATCGTCGAGTTCGAGATCGTCGACGGCAAGCCGGTGATCGTCGACGCCAACCACGCGTTTCGGGACATTTTCAGCCCCGATATGAAGCGTGTGATCGGTCTCGAACTCAACGAGCTGATCGTCCCCGAGAACAAGCACGAAGAAGCCAAACAGTTCGACCAACGCACGTCGGATGGCCGATCCAACGTCGCGTTCGTCGAGCGATCGGCCACCGATGGCGAACGGACGTTCCTCTACCGTGGGATTCCGTACGACGAGAACCACGGGTTCGCCATTTATACCGATGTGACCGGCGAGTTCGAGCGCCGCGAGGATCTCGCCGAGATCATCGCGCTGGCCGAACAACTGCGCTCGAACCCAGAGGAAACCGCCATCGTCGACGTTGCGACAGCAATCAAGAAGAAAGCCGAAACGCTCGCACGGCTGACCGACTGAGTCGACTGGTTATAAATAACTCTGTAGCTGGCCTTGTTCAGTGTCTGTGGCCTCGTTCAGACGTGACCTTTCGGCATGAGGTCCTCGAACGGTTGGGCTGCCAGCCACTCACAGAGCTCGACCAGCTGATCGCTGGCAGCCTCGAACAGCTGTTTGCCCTTTGCGGCGCTGGCATCGGTCTGGTCGCCGAGCACACCGTTTGCGGTGTTGTCGATGGCGTCGTAGAACGTCCGTGAGCCGTGTTTTTGGACCGATTGGGGATCGAAGCTCGTCATCCCACCGTCGCGGGCGTCTTCGAGTCGGTCCTCGTGGACTAACTCCGGGCGGAGGTACTGAATCATCGATGTTTCCTTTGGCCCTCCGTGTGGGCCTGGCTGTGCGAACACCTCTTCGACGAGATCCGGAATGCTGTCGTTCCACATCCACTCGATAGCATAGATAACCTCGTCATCGCGGAGTCGACGGCCGACCTCCCGGAGGTGCTGGACGTTGCCGCCGTGAGCGTTGACAAAAATCACGCGGTCGACGCCGTGATAGGCGAGGTTCCGCGTAAACGATTCGACGTAGTCCCGAAACACTGGGGGCTCGACCCACATCGTGCCGTGGAACTGGCGGTGATGGGGGCTGACGCCGATGTTGATCGTTGGCGTTCGGAGATAGCCTGTTCGCTCGGCGGCGGCGCTGGCGAACCCTTCGGCGATCATGTGGTCCGTTCCCTCGGGGAGGTGTGGGCCGTGTTGTTCGGTCGACCCCAGCGGGACGAGCGCCAGCGACTGCTCGTCGAAATACGTCCCCAGTTCCGGCCACGTCTCGTCGGCGAGATACATACGTACTGGTGACTCTCCTGGTACATGGCTTTTGAGGCGAGCGTCGTCGCTACCACTGTTTGCTGATGGTGCCGATCTCGAAGCGCGCACCGCCGGTGTCGCTGTCGGTCACCGACACCGTCCAGCCGTGTGCGTCGGCAATCTGTGTGACGATCGCCAGCCCCAGCCCAGTGCCGTCGGCGTCTGTCGTATACCCGTCTTTGAGCACTTCGTCCTGTTCGGCGGCTGGAATACCGACTCCGTCATCAGCAACATACACTGTCGCCTTCGTCGGCGTCTCATCGGCAAGCCCGACACTGATTTGTAGCGACCCTGGATCGCCGGTTTGACCTGCCTGTTCGCCAGTGCCATGATCGACTGCGTTCCGGAACAGGTTCTCGAACAGTCGCATGAGCCGGTCGGGATCGGCGACAATCTGTGTGTCTTCGTCGACCGATAGCGCGGCACCGTTTGTTTCGGTATGGCTCCAGGCCTCTCGAGCGATGGTCTCGACCGAAATCGCCTCAGGTTCGGTCACCGCCGTTCGTTCGCGGGCTAACTCCAGTACGTCGTCGATGATAGCCTCCATGCGCTCGGTGGCCCGCTCGATCTCGGCGAGGTGGTCGAGGTCTCCCGTGATTCGCGTCTGTTCGATGTAGCCGTTGGCGATGTTGATCGGATTCCGGAGGTCGTGGCTGACGATACTGGCGAATTCGTCGAGTTTTTCGATCTGCTGTTCGAGTTCGCGCTCGTAGCGCTTCTGGTCGGTGACGTCCTGCAGCAGAAACAAGCAGCCGACGTGACGATCCCGGCCGTCGAAAATCGGTGTCGACTCGATGTGGTAGTAGACGTCTCCGAGTTCGACCGTCTGTTCGGTGGTCTCGGGGGTCGCGGTCAACACCGCATAGGAGTCTTTCGACTCGGGAAGGTCGAGCGCTTCGGTCACATTGTGGCCGACAATCGACTCGTCGACGTTCATCATCCGGGCGGCCGCCGGATTAATATCGATGATTCGGTCGTTGGTGTCGACGACGACCATCCCGTCGCGAACGGTGTCGATCACCTTCTCGCGGGCGACTGGCGAGAGATCGACGAATCGGTATTCGACGATCGCGGCCGCGAAGAACGTACACATAAACACGAACCCAAGCGGCGTGGTATCGAACTCGACGAGCCCTGACAGAAAGACGGCGTTCAGCGGCAACGGGGCGAATACACCGGCCGCCAGCAGGATCGCCTGGCCGCGGTAGAGCGCCTGGTTCGTCCTGACGAGCAGTTCGACGATGAGCAGCGAGGTGACCAACACCAGCAGATAGCTGTACGTCGAGTGGAGCCAGAACGCCGGGCCCCACTCCTGGTCGACCCCGATCGCGGCCGTTGGATCGAGCCCGGCGAAAAAGAGGTCACCTGGATTGACTATCACGAGCACCATGAGGACGAGCGGATGAATCGACAGCAGTCCCAGAAGGGTCGGCGTGAGGTACCGTCCGCGGCCCGTGTATTCGAGTGCGAACACGAACACCGCCGCCAGCCCGATGCCGACGCCGAGATACAGCCCCCGAATCCCAGCGAGTGCGATCGGCTCCCACGGGAGCGTCGACGCGAAAAGGCCGAACGACCAGACGGCTGCCGAAAATCCAGCAATGCTCAACGGGAGGGCGGCCGTCTTTTCGCGGTGTCGCCAAAGCACGAACCCGGCGCAGAGTGCGACCACAGTGGCGGCGAAATAGACGCCTCCTACTGTACTGTCGCTCAATACCATACGAAACACCTACTTATTCGTGAGCGGTTGATTATAAGTTGTGTTTCCCGCATAGCCGTTGTCTATTTGTGACCACTGTGTGAACGGTATCAGAGACGATCCGAACAACGCGCAGTTGGCCACGTGAGGTAGATACCGCGTCACGCTCGCCTGTGAGAATCGCTGTTGCGTCTGCGAGTGAAATGGGATCACGGCCGTTGTGGCTGGGTGAATCGGACGGTTCAAACCGGTGGCCGACCCAGATGTGGCAATGACAGGCGATCACGACTCCGAGAGCGAGGCTGAGGAATCCACGACACAGCAGAACCCAGAGCGCACCACATTCGATCACGACCCGATCGGCCACACCCAGGTCTGGGCCGGCATGTCTGTCGGCGAACTGACCGACCAGTACGGCCACGCCGGAATCGGGGCGGCGGGTGTCCACGAGGCCGTCGACGTGTATTCCGAGATGCTGGCCGACGACGACTGTACCGTCTTCATGTCACTCGCTGGCGCGATGGTTCCCACCGGTATGCGCCAGATCGTCGTGGATCTGATTCGCGACGGCCACGTCGACGTGCTCGTGACAACAGGCGCGAACCTGACGCACGACGCCATCGAAGCCATCGGTGGCAAACACCACCATGGCGACCACGAGCACCCGGACCTCGACGAACGCGAGTTCGACGAACAGCTCCGCGACGAACAGGTCGACCGGATTTATAACGTCTACCTCCCCCAGGAGTACTTTTCGCTCTTAGAGTCGCATCTCCGTGAGAACGTGTTTCCGCCGCTCGCCGAACAGGAGTCCGTCGGTATCGCCGAACTCTGTGCGGAACTCGGAAAGGCGAACGCCAAACGTAACGAGAAAGAGGATATCGACGAAGACGCTGGGATCGCTGCTGCAGCGTACGAGAACGACGTACCGATCTACTGTCCGGCCGTTCAGGACTCCGTGTTTGGCCTGCAAGCCTGGATGTATTCGCAGATCTCGGACCTCACGCTCGATGCGCTGTCGGATATGACACCCCTTACTGATCTCGCCTACGAGGCCGACACCGCGGGCTGTCTGCTCATCGGCGGCGGCGTGCCGAAGAACTTCACGCTTCAGACGATGCTCGTGACGCCCGGGGCGTACGATTACGCGGTACAGATCACGATGGATCCGTCGACGACTGGTGGTCTCACGGGAGCGACGCTCGACGAAGCGCGGTCGTGGGGGAAACTGACGAAAGAGGCACGCAACGTGACCGTTGTTGGCGATGCGACCGTACATCTGCCGTTGCTCGTGGCGGCAGCGCGCGAGCGACTCGACGCTTCGTGAGCAGGTCGAAAAAAGGCTGAGCCGTCCGACTCGCTTCGTAGTACGACGTCGCTACTCCAACGAGACTTCGAACCCCCACTCGTCAGATGATTCCGGCTCGGATTCGTCCGAGAGAATCGATATCGACGTTTCGAAGCAATACTCCCCAACCGGGAGACAGCCGTCGGCATCGGGCGTGGCATACAGGTCTACGCGTCGACTACTGTCGGCACCGGGTTCGATCTCGAACGTGCGGTACTCCTCGGTAATGGCGATCTCTTCGGTTAGCCGCCAGCAGTCGGCTTCCGCGGGATACTCGCTGTCGGTCTCGCCCGGCAGGAGTATAACCACCCCGTCGTCGTCTCTGACGTACTCGAAGTGGACTGCTCGTCCCTCACCCACACGGATCGGTTCGTCGCTGGTGTTGGTGAGCGTCGTTCGGAGCCGCGGCGGGTGCTCTTCGGTGGCGGTATCTCGAACGACCTCAACTGCGACTTCTATCGGGAGGTCGGGACCCTCGTCAGTCGAGACGAGACTGACGCCGGGACCACCCGTCCCTTCCGGGCGAGTCTCATCAGAATCGTTCGACTCCGATGGCGGCGTCTCATTGGAATCATCCGTCTCCGATGGCGGCGTCTCATAATGACTGCAAGGCGGAAACCCGCGACTTCAGGCGCGGGAGGAAGCCGACAAACCGGACACACAGCGCGTTCGATAGCAGGCTGACTCCCCCACGCCAATCCAAACCAGTTTAAATACGCAGTGCTACGTATGAAGTACAGATGGTGGAAGATTCAGGCACCCGAACTGTCCCCATCAAGCTCAATGTGGACGAGAGTGCCGCTGACCTCCTCCACCAGACAACTGATCACTTCCTTGACGCCGCCAACCACGTCGTAGACGTAGCGTGGGAACCAGACTGGAAAATTACCAGCAAGCAAAAACTCCACGACCTCACGTACTATGACGTTCAAGACGGCTCACCACTCCCGGCCAACCTCGTGCAAGCCGCACGAAACCGCGCCGCAGAAGCCGTCAAAGGTGTTATCGAACGCTGGAAAGAAGGCAAGAAAGCCTCGAAACCCGTGTTCACCTCGCGGTTCGCCAGCTACGATGCACGAACCGTCACCGTCAACGACGATCACGCCACACTCGCCACAATAGATGGACGAGTGACTGCGGAGTTCGTTCTTCCCGACGAACAGCGTGACACGCCACACTCGGGGTATTTGTTCAACGATGACTACGACGTGAAGGGAGCTACGCTCCACTACGACACGGTTGAGGATTGTTTCTACCTCCACGTTCGGACAAAGCCCGCCATGGAGAACGATGATACCGACACAGGCGATGCCAAGCACGTCTCCGTCCTTGGTGTTGACCTCGGCATCACAAACATCGCAACCACCTCAACCGGACGCTTCTGGAGCGGCGGCGAACTCAACCACTGGCATCGAGAGTACCAGAAACGTCGAGGCGGCCTCCAACAGACTGGAACTCGCTGGGCGCATATCAATGTCCAACGAGTCGGTCGCAAGCAGACTGGACGCTTCGAGCAACTGCTGCACACGATTTCGAACGAACTCGTAGACGAAGCTCTGGAGAACGACTGTACGCATATCGTGTTCGAGCAACTGAAAGGCATCCGCGAACGCTTGCCGCACGCGAATGCGGTTCACAAGTGGGCGTTCCACCGCTTGTTCGAGTACGTTACATACAAGGCCGAGTCTGAAGGGCTTGTGGTGAAGCAGATCAACCCGGCGTACACGAGTCAGCGTTGCTCGAGGTGTGGTTTCACTCACGAGGATAATCGCCCGCACAACAACGGGCAGGACGAGTTCGAGTGTTTGAAGTGCGGGTATGATGTTCACGCGGATTACAACGCCGCGAAGAATATCGGCTTGAAGTATCTCCGCGACCAGCAAAAGTCTGGGCGTGGAGGCGCACCCGTAGGCGTGCGCTTAAACAGCGGGACGTTGAACGTGAATGGCGAGTATTCGCCTACCGCCCTTAGCGGTTAGAACGGGAGTCCACGCTGAATGCCACGCCCTTCAGGGCGTGGTAGCTTACTAGGGCTGTTGCCGGTACAGCCAGCGAGACCGGCTATGAGTACGGATCCAACGGCACCAATAGAACGCAGATACCGTCGACGTGCGTGATGCATAGCTCATCATCGGAATCCAACGAATGTAGGCTTGCCTGACGACCTCCAGTACTCATCTCGATCAGTATGGTTTTTTTGAGACCATGCGCTACCGTTTCGATTCCATCACCACCGCATTGATAACGGCCCCCATGAGGACTATTAGCGCGCCGATATAGAGCCACGTTATAAAAATGAGCAGCGCCCCGAGGATGCCGTACAGCTGGTACTCCGCGGCGTAGGTGGCGTACAGTTCGAACCCGAGCCGTAGCAGTACCCAGCCGGCTGCCGCCACGAGCGCACCCGGCAATACCTCTCTGAGACGGAGTCGACCCGGTGGCAACAGCGCGTATAGCGGGAGCAGCGCCACGACCAGGGCGACGAACAGCGTCACCTGTTCGAGCGGGCCAACGATCGACTCGGGAAACGGTCCGAACGTGATCGCGAGATCGAAGCCAACGAGCACGACCACCGCAACCAGCAGCGATCCGAAGACGATGGCTGTGTTGGTGAGCTGTTTCCGCCACGCGATGGCCGACTCGTAGTCGTAAAGCTCGCCGAACGCCCGCGAAAGCCCTCGCGAGAGCTTGAGCGTCCCCCAGACGAACCCGAGTGTCCCGACGACACCAGCGCCGGTTCGACCGGTCGTGTCGGCGAGCGCGTCGACCAGAAGCTCCTGGCCGGTGTTGGTCAGCAGGTTCTCGACGACTCCCAACAGTTGCTCCAACACGAGTTCGAGCCCAACCGCTGTCGTGACCGCAAACGCCAACAACAACATAGGAACAAGCGAGGCAAGCGCATAGTAGGCGACACCGGCGGCGACGAACGTGATGTTCCGTTCGCGGGCGAGTGCAATGATACTACTTACCAGCCGTACGGGAGTCAGCCGGGTTAGTCGATCGACGCTAACGCGGTTGCCACCCATCTCTACGGTTTCGTGGTCACTCCTCAAGGCAGTTCGGTAGGATCTCGCTGACAGTCAGTAGGCACTGCATACTGCGACTGAAGGTCCAGGTGACTGGTCGCCCGTCGACTCTCACTCACTGGTATCCTGACCGGGTTTGCACCTCACCCGAGTATATAAATAGCGGTCGACGCTATCTCCTGTCATGTATGCGGTCGTTGGCTGTACCAACTGTTCGATGTTCTGGCTCCTGTCGGACCCACGGAGTTCGACCACTGCACAGTGTCCTCGGTGCCAGACGACCCACCAGACGAAAAAGTTGAAACGGTTTTTCGAGTCCGACGACCGAAACGCCGCACGGCAGGCCCGTTCGGCGCTGTTGGCGAAAAAACAGGGCCAGTCGGCGACGTTCGCCACCGTCGACCACGTCGCCGACCTCGAACGCCAGGTCGACGAGCCGGTTGTCCCAGACGGCGAGTATCTCGATGCCGCCGGGCTCGACCCCGACGAGGTCGCCGCCGCGGGCGATACTGCCTCGCGTGGATCGAAATCCCGCGATAAAATCGTCCGTGAGGCCGTCCGCGAGGCGGGCGACGGTCGACCAACCGAAGCCGAGATCGTCGACTACGCCACAGAGCGAGGCGTCCCGGCCGAGAAGGCCAGTGACCTGCTGAGACGACTCCGACGACAGGGCGAGGTCTCCGAAACCGGCGGGCGGTACCGGCTATTATAAACTGGCTACTGGATCGTAGACGTCGACTACCGACCCAGCGACTCGTGGGCGCTCGACAGGTGTTGCGAGCCGAGCGCGGCCAGCAAGGAGAGTTCGCCAGCCAGCGACCCGACCGCGATGGCCTCGGCCAGCGCGTCGGCGTTGCTGCCCGCGGGATCGCCGCCGCCACGAACGCCGAGAATATCGAGTGCTTCAGACTGCGTGGGGAGTTTGGTGCCGCCGCCGACGGTGCCGATTTCGAGGCTCGCCAGCGAGACCGATATATAAAGATCGCCGTCATCGGTCACCTCTGCGGTCGTAATGGCGTTGGCTCCTTCGACGACCTGGGCTTCGTCTTGGCCGGTCGCGAGGAACATCGCCGCGACGGGGTTGGCGACGTGCGCGTTGAATCCGAATGAGCCGGCCTTTGCCGATCCGATCAGGTTCTTGCGGGTGTTGATTTCGACGATTGCTTCGGGCGTCGTGTGGAGTTTGGCGTCGACGACGTCTCGCGGAATCACCACATCAGCAGTCACTGAGCGACCGCGGCCCTCGACGGCGTTGATCGCAGCGGGCTTTTTGTCCGTACAGAGGTTGCCCGAGAGCGCGACGAGCGAGGCGGTGGTCTCGGCCTCGACCAACTCGCAGGCCGCTTTGGTGGCGATGGTGACCATGTTCATTCCCATCGCGTCTTTCGTGTCGTAGCGGAAGCGCAGATAGACGTTGTTGCCGACGACGTAGGGGGTGACCTCCTGGAGTTCGCCGTGGTTCGTCGTCGACTCGGCGGCCTCGCGGAGTTCGTCGCCGTTCTCGCGAACCCACTCAACCAGCGCGAGGGCTTCGGCCACGTCCCTGACGCGGAAGACGGGCGCGCGGGTCATCCCCGATTTGGTAACCCGCGCGGTCGCACCGCCGGCGCGGTTGATGACCGAACAGCCACGGTTCACGGACGCAAGAAGCGCGCCTTCGGTCGTCGCCAGCGGGAGATACCGCTCGTCGACGAGCGCGCCGCCGTTGATCTGGACGGGGCCGACGACACCCACCGGCACCTGGACTGTGCCGATCATGTTCTCGATGTTCGGTTCGGCGACCCCGGCAGGAAACCCGTAGGAGCCGGTCGATGAGAGATCCGCGCCCGACTGTCGTTCGACGAGTAGCCGCCGGGCAGCAGCGGCCGTGTCGGGGTCAGTGTGTGTTTCGAGTTCGTGAAGTCGTTTCTCGCCGTTTTCGACCCCGTCGGCGAGTTCGACGGCTTGCTCGTGGTCGACGGCGTCTGGACCGCCCCTCGCATCCGAATCGTCGTCTGCATCGGCGTCTGCGCTCATGGACGTGAGTGGTAGCGGCGGTCGCTAAGGGCTATCGGTCTCCGCGGCGCTTACCGGTGGCCCACGACGGTCCGCAGAAACGCCAACTGGTGGTCGACCGTGCGCTCGAAGTCGTCGCCGAACACGCTCAGGTGGTCGACTGGCAGTTCGAGATACGTCGAGTCGGCGATTTTCTCGGCGGCGGCCGCCGGACCATCGCTCGGGACGATCTGATCCTCGCGGCCACCGATCACGAGCGTCGGACACCTGATCTCGTCGGCGCGCGTCACCGGTCGATACCGCGCAAGCGAGAGGAACACCCGGGCGGGAACCCGGTTCTGCCAGTCGGCCTGTCGGTCGAAGAGGTCGAACAGCGCGCGTTTGGCACCGGGGGCGGTGATCACGCCGAAGCCGTCTTCGTCGTCGACGATTCGAACCTCGGTTCCGAATCCAACCCGGTGGCCGAGACCGTCGTGGACCCCTGCTGCCAGCGATTTGAGAAGCTGTTTCGGCTGGCCGAGCAACCCGAGCGTCTGCGAGCGACCGTCGACGAGCGGACAAACCGCGATCGCACCGGCCACTCGAAACGTCTCGGCGGCAACCGACAGCACGTGGCCACCCGACAGCGAATGACCCCAAAGCACGAGTCGATTGCCGTCGACATCGTCGAGCTCTCGCAGTGCGTCAACCGCAGCCTCGTAGTCGGCGATCTGTTTGGTGGGACTGACAACCCCCCGAGGCTCGCCGTCGCTGTCGCCGAGGTGGCGAAAATCGAACGTGAAGGCGGCGTAGCCCGCCTCGGCGAACCGCTCGGCGACCGCCGGCAGGCCGAACGTTCGCCACAGGCCGAGCCCCGGAGCCATCACGACGACCGGCGGGCGCTCGGGTCGATCCGGCAGATAGAGCGTCCCGACACACCGCTCGCCATCGCTGTCGAATTCGACAGTCCGGGTCGAATACGTTTCGCGCGAGGGTCGACGAAGCGACTGTTGGCTCCGGTTGACCGGCTTTCGTCGACCGCTCACCGACGGGTGCGCTGCACTGCTCGGTCCGATTTGTGAGGCGCTGCTCGGTCGACCCCGCTCGTGTTGTGATTCGCTCTCCGAGGAGGCTGCCTCGTCCCGGCGGACGAACTCGGCCATTAGGCTCCCTCCAGTGTCGTCATCGCGTTCATACGTCGACCACGGACGCAACTGGGTTAAATCGTTACCCGATTGACAGCCGATTTGCTGGCTCGCTATCCCATGTAACTTATTCGGAACAAAGACGAACTGGCTGTATGACTCGGATTTCGACCGGTCGACAGCCGCCCTCACGGAGCCACCTGCCACGTTGGCTCGCTCCTATACCGGCAGCGATCGAATCGCTGGGGCTTCGGCTGGTCTGGCTCGTCGTCGCGATCAACCTCGCAGGCACCGCCTTCGGCTTTTGGTACTACTTCCCACAGTTCGCCGAGACGCCGCCCGAGATGTGGGTGTTCGTTCCCGACAGTCCGATGGCGACCCTGTTTATCGCCGGGGCGTTCGCACTCTGGACGCTGGGTCGACAGAACGACTATCTGACGGCGCTGGCGTTTTTCGGCAACATCAAACTCGGCCTCTGGACGCCGTGGGTGCTCGTCGTCTTTGCCGACGCCTTTCTGACCTTTACCGCGCCCGTGATGTACGCGTTCCTCTTGGTGAGTCATCTGGCAATGGTCGTCCAGGCGCTAGTGCTCCACCGCATCTCGTCGTTCCCGCTTTCGGCGGTCGGTGTCGCCACGCTGTGGTATACGATCGATCTGACGGTCGACTACTTTATTCCGATCGTTGGCGACCCACACCATACGTCGATTCCTGTGGCCTACGAAACCGCGTTCGCTGGCGGTGCGACCGCGTTTCGCCTGGCGGCGTGGGGTGCGGTCGTGCTCACCCTCATCCCGCTGTTTTGGGCGCTTGCAACGCGAATCAAAACGCTCGAGTCGACCGATCTTGAACAGCTCTGAACGGGCGGTAGGGCGGATTAGACCTGTTATTAGCTTTCCTCGCTTTCGTCTTCGGTTCCAGTCGAATCCTCGACGAGGAGGAGATCAAACGGCTCGTCGACCGGGGCGTCGTCGGGTTCGAGATAGCCGACCGCGAAGGCGCTGTAGACGACACCGCCTTCGACGGTCACGTCGAACGTCTCGACCGGGTCAGCGTCCTCGTCGCCGGCGGGCAGGACTTCGAGCGTGTAGTCGCCTGACGGGATCTCTGCGGACTGCGCCTCGCCGAATTCGAGTTCTTCGAACAGCGGGTCACCGGACTCCCCATCGACGACGTCGACTGCCGGGGCGTCGGGTGCGGCGTGGAGTCCGCGAATCCGGGCGTTATCGCCGGGATCGCTCAGGTCGTCTTCGAACACCTCGGCATCGAGCGGCTGATTCTGCTCACCGAGTTCGCCGACCGCTGCGAATGTGTAGGACCCGTCCTCGACGTCGATGGACTCCTCGTACACCGACTCGTCGGTGCGTGCTTCGGTGATTCGGACGTCGTAGGTTCCAGGATCTACTTCGAGATACTCGCTGACATCACCGAACGAAACGTCCTCGGCCGCCGGCTCGTCATCATCGTCGACGTAGACGTCAACGGCTGGCGCATCCGGCGAGAGATGCGCTGCGCGGACCATTGCCGCCTCTCGCTCGCTGTCTGACCCGTTACCGTCGTCTTCGCTTTCATCGCCTTCGTCATCGCCTGTCTCGCCCTCGCCACCCATACAGCCTGCGAGGCTTCCGATAACGACGAATCCACCTGCTGCTTTCAGTACCGCTCGTCGGTTGTGTCTAACCATATGCAACAAAGCGGTAAACGAGTATCACACATATAAAATAATCTACACTTTAACGAAATGCGATATATAAATAGGATATATTTGAAAAGAAGAATAGAGCGGTTCGGCCGTGGGCTGTTCGCAGGTTTGTCGCAGTTCGGTCGACCACCAGTCAGGCGTTCGGGCTCGTCCCTTGGGCACGCATATACTCATCAAGCGTGCTCGCGAGTGTCTCGGCAAACGCCTCGTCGTTGATTGGTTCGTCCCGCTCGATCAGGTCGACATCGTCGTCGATGGTCTCGCGAAGTGCGTCGAACAGTGCGGCATCGGCCTCGCGGTCGTAGAACTCCTCGCCTTCAACATCGAGCATCGAGACCCCTCCGAGCGGCAAGACGAGTGCAGTCGACCCTGTTGCGGCATTCAACTTTCCGCCAATGATCCGGCCGAGTTCGGCGTTTTCATCCGGCGTTGTTCGCATTAACGTCACTTGGGGGTTGTGGACGTGGAACAGCCGCCCATCGAACTCGTCTGGAACCGACTCTCGGGGGCCGAAGTTGACCATGTCGAGCGCCCCAGTCGACACCACTTGAGGTGTCCCACGTTCGCCCGCCGCATCGAGTCGTTCCGGCCCGGCGTTGAGTACGCCGCCGACCAACTCGTCGGCCCACTCGGTCGTCGTAATGTCGAGAACGCCATCGATCACGCCCTCTTCGATCAGATTCTCCATCGCTCGGCCGCCCGTTCCCGTGGCGTGGAAGACGATGGTTTCGTAGCCCCGGTCTTCGAGGTACGCACGCGCCGTTTTCGCGCAGGGTGTGGTCACGCCGAACATCGTGATTCCGATAGTGGGTTTCTCGTCGACCTCGACGTCCGGATCGGTGGTCACCATACCGACCATCGCCATCGCGGCGTTGGCGATCACCTGCCGCGAAAGCTGGTTGAGCCCCTCGATGTCGGCGACCGAGTACAGCATCATTACGTCCTTGATGTCGACGTACGCCTGGACGTCGCCCGAGGCCACCGTCGACACCATGAGTTTCGGCACGCCGACCGGTAGTGCGCGCATCGCGGCTGTCGCGATCGACGTGTTGCCCGAACCGCCGAGACCCATGATCCCCTCTAACTCTCCATCCTCATGCATTCGTTGGGCGATGGCGGCGGCTCCCTCACCCATTGCAGCCATCGCCTCGCCGCGGTCGCCCGACTCGCGCAGCCCATCGAGCGTGGTTCCGGCGGCCTCGGCAACCTCGCTTGCAGTGGTATCGGGCTCGAATCCAGGTTCACCGACGACGCCCGTGTCGACGACGTGTGTATCGACGCCCTGCGCCTCGATTATGTCGCGAGCGAAGCCGATCTCTTCGGCTTTCGTATCCAGCGTCCCGATAATGACGACGGCCATCAGAACTCGATCTCCTTGAAGTCGCGAGCCTGGTTCTCGATGGCACCCTCGGTCGGCAGTCGTTCGATGCTGGAGGCACCGAAAAAGCCGACGACGCCCTCGGTGTTGTTAAGGACGTACTCGGCGTCGTCGGGCCAGGCGATCGGCCCGCCGTGGCAGATCACGAGCACGTCATCGTCGACCGCTTTGGCGGCGTCGTGGTGAGTCTGTACGCGCTCGGCGGCGGCATCGAGATCGAGCGCGGTCTCCGCGCCGATGTCACCCGAGGTGGTCAACCCCATGTGCGAGACGATCACGTCCGCGCCCGCCTCGGTCATCGCGCGGGCCTGTGCTTCGGAAAAGACGTAGGGACATGTCAGCATGCCTTGATCGGCCGCTTCGCGGATCATTTCCACCTCTCTGTCGTAGCCCATCCCGGTCTCTTCGAGGTTTTGGCGAAAGCTACTGTCCTCGTCGATGAGGCCGACCGTTGGAAAGTTCTGTACGCCAGAAAAGCCCCGTCGACGGAGGTCTTCGATGAACACATCCATCTGGCGGAAGGGGTCGGTGCCGTTGACCCCAGCGAGTACGGGTGTGTCCTCGACAACCGGTAGCACCTCGTGGCCCATCTCGACGACGATCTCGTTGGCATCGCCGTACGGCAGAAGGCCAGCCAGCGAGCCGCGGCCGTTCATTCGATAGCGCCCCGAGTTATAAATGATCAGCAGGTCGACGCCGCCGCGTTCGGCGAACTTGGCCGAAATGCCAGTGCCGGCTCCGGCTCCGATGATCGGCTCGCCCGATTCGACCGTCTCTTCGAGTCGGTTGCGTGACTCCTCGCGTGTAAACTGCATGATTATTCGTACACAAACCGTGCTAATCAGTATTGCGGGGGTTGGTCGCTGTCGGCCCCATCGATTACGAGTGGAGGTCGAATACAGTCGAATTTAGACCGTCGCCGACCGACAGAGTCCGACGATGTCGTGGAGGTCGTCGACGATGTGGGTCGGCGTCGGGGTAGGCTGATGGGTACGGCGGTGTGGTCGACGGATGAACGCCGAGTCGATGCCAGCGTTTTCGGCGGCCTTGAGGTCCGAATCGTTGTCGCCAACGAACAGCGGCGAGTCGGCATCGAGCGCCTCGATTGCGCTGTTGAGATAAAACGGATCGGGCTTCTTTCGGTCGAGGCTGGTGAGCGTCGGCTGGCGACCCACGGCGACTGCAAAGTACGATCCGAGACCGAAGTAGTCCAACAGAAAGTCGACCGTCGACTGTTGGTTCGAGCTCACGATTCCCAGTGGAATCGACAGCCGGTCGAGCGCGCTTACGTCCTCGTAGGGTGTCTTGCGGCCAGCACGGGCTTCGATCCGCTGGCGATCGCTCGACAGTCGGTCCCGGCGCTCCCAGAACGCTTCGGCATCGAGGCCGAACCGCTTGGCGACTCGTTCGACACGTTTGGGCGTGACGTCGATCACCATCGACTCGACGACCGCGGGGTCGGGACTCACGACGCCGGCGTCGTCGAACGCCGCCCACGTAGCCTCGACGAGGGCGTCGTACGGCGTTCGGGTGACCAACACCCCGTCGTTATCGAATATCACCGCATCGTACATATCGACCTTAACGAACGCGAGCCTCAAAACGCATCCGACCAAGGTTTTAGCCGGTCGACCCCGTCAGGTACAGTATGAGTACGGAACCGGCGGCCGAAAAAATCTGTGTCGTGGGCGCAGGACTCGCGGGTATCGGCGTTGGATACGAGCTCGGAAACACGGTCGACGTGACGATTCTCGAAAAGAGCCGCGGCGTCGGCGGCCGCGCGGCGACCCGTCGACGCAACGGGTGTCGGTACGACCACGGCGCGAACTACATCAAGGATAGCGACGGCCGAACCGACGAGTTAGTCCGACAACTCGGTGAGGAGGGACTGGTCGACATCGACGAACCGGTCTGGACGTTCGATTCGGCGGGCGAGATCTCGCCCGGCGACCGACAGCAGGCTCACAAGTGGACGTGGACCGAGGGAATCACGCAGTTCGCCAAACGTCTGGCCGACCAAAGTACCGTCACAATAAAAAAGGAAACCCGCATCGATTCCCTTTCTAACAACGCTGAGGGCTGGACGCTGACCGATACCGAGGGCGTCGACCACGGCCCCTTCGAGTCAGTCGTACTCACGCCACCTGCGCCACAGACGGCCGACCTGCTGGCGTCGGTGACTCTCGACGACGCTGACGAGACCGTGCTCACCGAGGCAGCTAGCGCCGTCGACGGGGTTCCCTTCCGAACTATCCGAACCCTGGTCCTCCACTACCCCTTCAACGTTGACCGACCCTACTATGCGTTGGTCAACACCGACCGCGATCACGCAATCGGTTGGCTCGCCCGCGAGGAGTGCAAGACAGGCCACGTCCCCGACGGCGAGAGCTTGCTCGTCGTCCAGATGGCCCCCGACTGGTCGACCGCCCACTACGACGACCCCCTCGAATCGGCCAGCGAGGAGGTGGCCGCGATGGCTGCCGAACTGCTGAAGGACGATCGGCTCGCCGAACCCGACTGGGTCGACGACCAGGGCTGGCGGTACGCGCTACCTGATGCGGGTGTCGACGCCGCAGCGCTCGATCCACTGGCCGAGTACGGGTTGTTCGTCGCTGGCGACTGGCTGAGCGGAGACGGACGAGCACACGAGGCGTTCTGGAGCGGCGTCGACCGTGCGGACGATCTCACCACTGATCGGTGAGCGTGCCGTGATACTCGCTGGCAACTGAGTTGTATGGGTCTTTACAGGTCATATGGAGGGACGGACTCGTGCAATATCCGGCGAATTTCTTTTTACGTTGACGCTCGTAGAGGGAGTCGACAATGGGCACCACCCTCCAGATCGACCTGCACGTACACTCGGAGGGCTCCTACGACGGGAGCGAGCCAGTCGATCTGATTCTGGAACACGCCGCTGACATCGGCCTAGACGGCGTCGTCATTACCGACCACGACACCATCGACGAATCGCTGCAGGCTGCGGAGTTGGCGCCGGAGTACGGACTCGTCGGGATTCCGGGCGTTGAGGTGTCGACGGCCCACGGCCACCTCTTGGTGATCGGTGTCGAAGAGATGCCGCCGCGGCGCGCGCCGTACGACGAGACCGTCGCGTGGATCCGCGACCACGGCGGCGTCGCGATCGTTCCTCACCCGTTTCAGCGAACGCGCCACGGCGTTCGCAAAAAACACATTCCGGACGTCGACGCGATCGAGTCCTTCAACGCGTGGCTCTTCACGGGATACAAAAACCGTCGCGCCCGCCGGTTTGCCGACGCGTTCGGCTATCCCGCGGTGGCCGCCAGCGACGCTCACACGCTCCCGTACGTCGGTCGCGCGTACACCGAAATCACGCTCGATGCCGTCGACCGCGAGTCGGTAACCGCAGCGGACGTGCTGGCAGCGATCCGTGAAGGGTCGACGGCGGTGCAGGGTCGACGCGCGCCGATCCCGATGGCCGCGCGCCACTACTGTATCGGTGCTGGCCGGAAAAGCGGCTACTACGCCAAGGTCGGGGCGGTCACGACGGCCTCCTACGCGAAGTTCGGTGCAATCAAAGGAGGGTCGTTGGCCAAGTTCGGTGTGACGAAAGGGGCCCAAGGGCTCGCTGCGATGCTGTCGACGATCAGATAATCCATCCTGGCGCTATCTGACGGCGGGCCAGTCGAGCACCTCGGCGAACTCGTCGCGGAGTTTTTTCGTGTTGACCGGTTTGGTGACGTAGCCATCGGCTCCCGCACGGGCGGCTTCGCGCATCTTTTCTTTCTGTTTGACGCTCGTGACCATCACGATGATCGTCTCCGGCGAGATCTCTTTGATCCGCTCAACGGCGGTAATACCGTCCATCTCCGGCATCATAATGTCCATCGTGACGACGTCCGGGTGTTCCTTTTTGAACTCCGCGATCGCTTCGTTCCCGTTTTCAGCAGTAGCGACGATATCGAACCAGTCGTCGATCGTGTTCGAAACGATCGTTCGTTGAAACGACGAGTCGTCGACAACTAACGCCCTCTCACTCATACAGCAAGATTGGCGGGTGGATATTTAGTAGTTACTCACCCATAGGTTCTCGACAATATTTAAGCAAAATAGCCATCGAATTATAAGTATCACGCTCGTTGATTTGGGTTGGGCCGCTAGCCGACGCTCCCGACGGACACCCGTCTCGGATCGCATTCGTATAAAATATATTATCTAGTCAGCGATGAACGACGTTACAGTTCGACGATTCGAACGGTATCGTCGTCGACGGCTTCGATCTGGTCTTCTTCGACTGGGTAGCTATCATCGTCGGAGTCGCCCATATCGAGGGCAGCTTTGATTTTGTCGGTAAGGCTCGGTTCGGGATCGACGTAGAGTGTCTGGGTTTCGGTGTCGACGTCGCTGACCATCCCGATTTCCTTGTCGCCCGACATAACCGTCTTGCCGATCTCGTCTTCGGTGACTGCCCGTTTTTCCGATGGATCGCTGGGTTGGTCGGTCGACTCGGCCGAGCGACTCGCACCGGTTTCGCCGCCCGGTTGGGCCTGGGTTTCGGCGTCAGCACCGGCCATTCCCTGGTCGGTTCCGACCGCGGTCGCTTCGGCGGCTCGCTGTTGGTCGTCGGCTGTCGAGCGGTCCGCATCGGCCGTCGACCTGTCTGCGTCGGTCTCCCGAAGCATGACTTCCTCGTCGGTTTCGCGGTCGACGATCGCTCGCTCGACGACCGTCGCTCGGCTGTCGACCGTGTCGACCAGTCTGTGATCGTCGATTCCACACGTCACCTGGTGGTGTTCGGTCGACTCGGTTTCGACAAGTCGGCGCTCGACGAACTGGCTGTGGATCGCATCGCCCTCGGTTCGCTCGCTGGTGATCGCCCCGCTCGGCAGACTCCCGGTCTCGGTTTCGGTCTCGACCGTCTCGCCCTCGGTCGACTGCTCGTCGACGATCTCGCCTTCGATGAGGTCGCTTTCGAGAATGCTCGCCTCGACACCCTCGATGTCGACTGCATCGCTCTCGACGGTGTCGGCCTCGGTGATCTCCTGTTCGACGACGCGGCTTTCGACGGTTTTGCGGTCGAAAATCTCGGTCGTCGTCCGAACTGTATCCTGCACGTCGAGAACGACGTGGTCCTCGATGTCCAGACCAGGCGTCGACTCGTCTACGGGTTGCTCGTCACCCATTTTTTCATCTCCCATCTCTTGGCTACTCGTTTCATCGCCGCCCACGTGCTGGCCAAGCATCTCTTCGCCTCCCATCGGCTCACCCCGCATGGCAGTCTGGTCTTTCTCCGTTGTCTCTGATTCGGTCTGCGTCCCAGCTGTGGTGGTGTCAGTGGTGTCAGCATCCATACCGGTTTCGACCGCCGTCCGATCCGACCGATCGACCTCGTCGACCTCGGAGCCAACGGCATGTTCGCTGTGTTCCGGGCCGAGCGTCGCGGTGAGGTGGCTCGGCGCGTCGGTGAACTCCGCGCCGATGAGTTCGCGGTCGATCGTCTCGCGGTCGACCACGTTACTCTCGATGATCTCGCTGTCGACGATCTGGCTTTCGATTTGGTCGGTTTCGACGACCGTCTTCTCGATGACTTTCGTTTCGGTGATCTCGCTTTGGACAATCTCGCCTTCGAGCAGCGCTTCCTCGACGTCGGACCCTTCGAGACTCGCACGTTCGGCGACCTCCTCGCGGTCGACCAGATCGTAGATCCACTCGTCGGTCTCGCCGACGTCGCGGTCCTGATAGACGAACGCCAGCCGTTCGTCCTCGAACGTCTCGAAGAACTCGTTCCACGATACCGGTTCGAGATCCGCCATCTCCTCGTCCTCGCGAACGATATACAGGCTGCTGGCGGTGTCTTCGACCGAGTCTGTGATGTGGGCGGGCTGGCCGTCGCGGGCTTCGACCCACTCTCTGATTGTGTCGTGATCGGTCGTGATGTTTCGGGGACTCGTATCTGAATCTGCCATAATCGTTGCGTTACAACGTGTGGCAGTCACTTATCTCTGGTTTCCGATATGTGGATAGATCCACTGAAACGAGACTCAGGCGGGCCGTTGAGTCGTCTGAATCGGGTATCGAGACTGATTGGTCAGGTACAAGAGCGAAAACTGTCTTGAGGCTCGCCGCCGTCGGTCGACTCCACACTCTCGATGGCACCCACTGGCCACTCCAGCACGACCAATAACGATCTCACTAGTTCGCAAACTGTCGACCGCGTTGTCGTTTGTAACACCGTCAGTGGCAGCGCGGACCACGGCGCGGCGGTACGGTCGCTAGCGGCCGACTACGGCTTTACGGTTCGCGAAACCCAGCATCCGGGCCACGACGCGACGCTGGCGGCCGCGGCCGCTGAAGCGGGCGCGACGCTCGTTGTCGCTGCCGGTGGGGACGGCACGCTCAACCAGGTCATTCGTGGAATCGAGGCCGTCGACGCACTCGACCGTGTCACCGTCGGCGTCGTCCCCTGCGGAACGGGCAACAACTTCGCCCACAACATCGGCATTACCGACATCGACCATGCTTTCGCCGTTCTCGACAAGGGAGAGCGCCGCTGGGTCGACCTCGCATTCGCCAACAGTCGCCCATTTGTCAACTCCTGTGTCGGCGGACTGACCGCCGAGGCGAGCGCGGCGACGAGTTCGGCACTCAAACGCCGCTTTGGAGCCACAGCGTATCTGATCTCGACGCTTCGGACGGTTCGGAGCTTCGAGAGCCTCCGTGTCGACGTCTCGATGTACGACCCGCCGGATCGAACGCCGGTCTGGACGGGAAACGCCGTTGGGGTGCTTGTGGGCAACGGTCGACGGTTTCCACCAAGTGGCAGCGAGCAAGGCCATATGGAGGACGGGCGCTTCGACGTGACGCTCGTGACCGATACCGGCGCGGTCGGCTTGTTGCAAACGGCTGCAGCCGAACGACTGTTTAATCAGAAGACGCCGTGGACCAATCGGTACACCGTCTCGGCGGTCGACATCACTGTGCCGGACGACGAGCCAGTAGCGTTCAGTCTCGATGGCGAAATAATCCGCTGTCAGCGATTTGCGCTCCGAATCAAGCCACGGTCACTGTGCATCGCCGTCGGCGAGACGTACGAGCCGATACCGTAACCTGCTTGCGTGATCGCTGTATTGTACCACACATGAATCCGGACCAGTGGCGAACGTATCTCGTCTCCCAGGAGTCGCTCTCGGCGGGTCGATCGACCCTCGAAATCGTCGAGCAAGCCATCGAGGGAGGTATCGACGCGGTCCAACTCCGCGAGAAGGGAACCGGCGCTCGCTCGCGCTACGATCTCGGCATCGAACTCCGCGAGTTGACCGCCGAGTCGGGCGTCGACCTGATCGTCAACGACCGGGTCGACATTGCCAACGCCATCGGTGCCGACGGCGTCCACCTCGGCCAGTCGGATCTCCCCATTTCGGTGGCCCGCGAGCAACTGGGCGACGAGGCGATTATCGGTGCCTCCGTGTCGACAGTCTCGGAGGCCAGACTTGCAGCGATCACCGGCGCGGACTATCTCGGCGTTGGTGCGATCTACGGGACGACCTCGAAACCCGAAGCCCCGACCGCCGACGACGGACTCGGACTCGACGAACTCGCCAAGATCATCCAGACGGTAAAGATTCCAGTTGTCGCAATCGGTGGGATAACTGCTGAGAATGCGGCGGCAACGATCCAGGCCGGTGCGAGTTCGGTCGCCGTCATCAGTGCGATCACCGCTGCCGACGATCCGGCGGCCGCCGCCCGCGAACTTCGAGCAGCAGTCGACGCCGAGGCCGTCGACGCTGTGGAGGCCAACGATGACTAGTGAACCCCAGCTGTCGAGAGATGCGCTGTCCGAGTCGCTGTCGCGTATCCGCGAGGTCGAACCGCTGATCCAGCACCTCACCAACGAGGTGACGAAAAACGATCTCGCACAGATCACACTCCACTGGGGCGCTCTGCCGGTGATGTCCGACGCGCCCGACGAGGCACCCGAAATGGTGCAACTGGCTGGCGGGCTCTTGCTCAACACAGGCCGGATGAGCGAGACGAACATCGAGGCACTCCACAACGCGGGCCGTGCGGCCAACGAACTCGGCGTTCCGGTCGTCCTGGATCCGGTCGGCGTCGGGGCGACACCCACCCGAACCGAGGTCGTCGAGAGCCTGCTTTCCGAAGTTGATTTTACGGCGATCAAAGGCAACTACGGCGAGATCAGCGCGCTGGCGGGAGCCGAGGCCGAAGTCAAGGGCGTCGAGTCGGTCGGCGACTACGACAAGATCGACGCCACGGCGATGGCACTCGCGGATGCGACCGACGCCGTTGTCGTCGCCTCGGGTGTAACCGACATCGTGGCAAATGCTGCGACTGCCTACCGCGTCGACTCCGGCCACGAGATGATGGGCGAGGTCGTCGGGACGGGCTGTATGCTCGGCAGCACGATTGCAACTTTTAGCGGTAGCCTCACCGACCCACTGACCGCCGGGCTCCACGCCACGCTCGCGTTCGGGCTCGTCGGCGAACGTGCCGCAGAGCTCGACCGCAACGGCCCGGCCAGCTATCGGGTCAACTTCCTCGATTCCGTCTGGAACTTCACCCCGGAAGTGGCTCGTGAAATGGCTGTCGACCCAGCCGAGCGATTCACGCGAGTCGAACGCAGTATATAAAGAAGTGGCTCAGACGTGGTCGACGTCCGCCGGCGATAGCGGTTCGCCGATAGCCGCGGCCGCGCGGTCGACCGAGTCTACAGGTTGTCGCCTCCGGGAGCGACGCTTCCTGTCTTCAACGAGTGTTCGGTAGTAGTCGTCGGCGTCATTCATGGGGAATCACGTGCCTGTGGCACTCAATACCATATTCGCTGGCAGACTCAATAAAACGATGGACCCGATCGGAGTCGTGACTGTTTTTCCTTGTAGTCGGTCTCTACCGCGTCGACCGTTTCCAGGTTTTTAGATCGACACGCTCGCCGTCGATCTCGGCTGGGTCGGCCTCGGTGGCCACCCACTGGTACATCGGGGCGATGTCGCTCGGATCGCGGGCTTTCTGGATGCCAGTGAGGTCGGTCGCGACGAGACCGGGGTCGACGACGCAAACGGGCTGCTCAAGGTCGGCCCCAAAGCCACGGGCCAGCCCCTCGACAGCGGCTTTCGAGACGGCATACACACCCATTCCGGGCTTTGCGGTGTGGGCGATACTCCCTGACGGAATCAGAACACGACCTTCGGGTGCGAGAGATGGCACGACGTATTTGACGGTTGAAAACACCCCTCGTACGTTCGTCTCCATCGTGTCGTAATAGACGCTGTCGGACTCCTCGTCGAGCGGCATCTCGCCGGGCGTGCCGTGATTGACTGCGGCATTCGCGATGAGAACGTCGACCTCGCCGCCGCGATCGACCGCGTGGTCGACCAATTTTCTGATGTCACTGGTATCTCGAACATCCGCACGAATTCCGGAGACTCGCTCACTACCGATCGCGTTGTTCAATCGAGTAACGGTACGGTTGACGCCCGCGAGGTCCCGGCCACAGAGCACGACCTGCGCGCCAGCCGCGGCGAACTGCTCGGCGACTGCGCGTCCAATACCACGAGTCCCACCAGTGATCAGTACCGTCTGGTCATCCATGCGTCGACATTGGCCGGATCGACCCTAAAACTACGGCGGCCCCTCGGGGCTGAAGTCCGTTCTTTTATACGTACGTCCGGCCTATTTGACGTATAAATGGTCACCGTCTCGAACGAGGACAGCGACAGACACGGCGGCGACGAAGGACGGTATGTCGGCGATCTCTCGGCAGTCCAAGGCGAGGATATCGTCGTCATCGGCAGCGGCTTCGGTGGCTTGTCGACGGCGTGTTATCTCGCCGACGCGGGCGCGAACGTGACCGTCGTCGAGAAAAACGAGCAACTGGGCGGCCGCGCGAGCCGCCTCGAAGTCGACGGCTTCACCTTCGATATGGGCCCCTCGTGGTATCTGATGCCCGATGTCTTCGAGCGATTTTTCGGTCACTTCGGCAAACGACCGGAGGACTACTATTCACTGTCGCGGCTCGATCCCCACTATCGAATTTTCTTCAAAGACGGCGACCAGGTCGATCTGCTTCCCGACGTGGAGGCCAACAAAGAACTGTTCGAGAGCTACGAACCCGGCGCGGGCGAGGCTCTCGGCCGATACCTCGATAAATCCCAGTACACCTACGAGGTCGGCATGGAACATTTCGTCTACACCGACCGTCCTCGACTCCGTGACTACATTGACCTCGACGTGCTGCGCTACTCGTGGGGCCTGTCCCTGCTCGGCAAAATGCAAGGCCACGTCGAGGGCTACTTCGAGCACCCAAAGCTCCAGCAGATCATGCAGTACACGCTCGTCTTTTTGGGTGGGGCACCCACGAACACGCCCGCGCTCTACAACCTGATGAGCCACGTCGACTTCAACATGGGTGTCTACTACCCCGACGGCGGGATGGGGAGTGTAGTCGACGGCATCGTCGAACTCGCCGAGGAGTTGGGCGTCGACTTTGTCACCGACCAACCCGTAACCGAAATCGCCGGACGAAAGGGAGCCTTTGCCGTCCGCACGGCCCACGGCGAGGAGTACCTGTGCGACCGTGTGGTCTCGAACGCTGACTACGCCCACACCGAACAGGAGCTCTTGCCGCCCGAAAAACGCCAGTACAGCGCCGACTACTGGGACTCCCGAACCTACGCACCCTCTGCGTTCTTGTTGTATCTGGGCGTCGAAGGTGACGTCGACGAACTGGCCCACCATACGCTCGTCCTCCCCACGAATTGGAGCGACCACTTCGAGACGATCTTTGACGATCCCGCGTGGCCCGACGATCCGGCCTACTACCTCTGTGTCCCCTCGAAAACCGACGACAGTGTCGCCCCGAAGGGCCACAGCAACCTCTTCGCGCTCGTACCCATCGCCGCTGGACTCGACGACTCCCCCGAGTTACGCGAGACCTACCGCGATCTGGTGCTCGACGATATCGCCGAGAATACCGGCGTCGACCTTCGGGACCGAATCGTCGCCGAAGAGGTATTCTGTGTCGACGATTTTTCCGACCGCTACAACTCGATGCAGGGCACTGCGCTCGGGATGGCCCACACGCTCCGCCAAACGTCGCTGTTCCGTCCCTCCAGGAAATCCTCGAAAGTAGACGGTCTCTACTTTACGGGGTCGTACACCACGCCCGGTATTGGCGTCCCGATGTGTCTGATTAGTGGGCAACTAACGGCCGACGCGATGGGAGAGTGATGTCGACCGTGACCGCTGGCTCAGACAGTATCGGACTGGCCGACCGCCTCGGCTACCTGCTGGTGCTCTCGCGACCACGGTTCTGGTTCTATCTCGCTGGCCCGATTGTGGTCGGCGTTGCAGTTGGTGCCAACACGGTCGACGAACTGTTCTTGCCGACCAGCCTCGCGCTTTTCGCCTACTTCCTGCTTCCCGCCAACGTCCTGCTGTACGGGGTCAACGACATCTTCGACGCCGAAGTCGACACCGAGAACCCGAAAAAAGACAACAAGGAAGTCCGATGGCAGGGCGACCGGCTGGTGACTGCGGCAGTGGTCGTCTGTGGTCTGCTCGGCGTTGGAACGATTGCCATGACACCACCGTCAGCATGGCCGTGGCTCGTCGGCTTTCTGCTGCTCGCCGTCGAGTACAGCGCACCGCCGCTGCGGTTCAAAACAACGCCGTTTCTGGACTCAATCTCGAACGGCCTTTATATACTACCAGGGATCGCCGCCTACGTGGTGGTCGCGGGTCGACAGCCGCCTGTTCTCGCCGTCGCCGGGGCGTGGCTCTGGACGATGGGCATGCACACGTTTTCGGCGATTCCGGACATCGAACCGGATCGAGCCGCGGGGATTCGGACGACAGCGACCGCCCTCGGCGACCGCCAGACCTACGGCTACGTCGCGGGCTGTTGGCTCGCGGCGGCGCTCGCGTTCGGACTGGTCGACCTTCGACTCGGCGCACTGCTGGCGGTCTACCCGTGTTTTGTCGCCTGGGTTGCAGTCGGATCGGTCGCGGTAGGGCGTGCCTACTGGTGGTTTCCTGCACTCAACACCGCGGTCGGGACGCTGATTACGCTCGGCGCGCTGTGGGAACTCGTTCCCGTCTGGGAGGTGCTTCCGTGAGCGAGTCCGTGACAGAAACCGAACCGAGCCAACACACCAGGATTCGAGAAGCAGATAGCCTGCAGTCTGCGCTCTCGGGACTTCCACGAACGATGCCCGATACCGTCGCCTGGCTGGACGCGTTCGTCGACGGCAACCGGTTTACGATCGCCGTCTTCTTCCCACTGGTCGGTGCGGTCATGCTGCTGGGAAGCGCCGAAGGCTGGTCGTTCATTCCGGAACTGCTTCGGTTCAATCCGCCACTGATCCTGTTCGGGACGGTCGTGATGTCCGCACCACTGTTCGTTGGCGTGCTGCCAGCGGTCGACCGGCGGGCGTTCGCTGGGCTGGGCCTCGTCGTCGGCTACACCTACCTGATCGAGTATCTGGGCGTGTCGACCGGGTGGCCCTACGGCGCGTTCGAGTACGGAATCAGCCTCGGGCCGATGATCGGCGAGATCCCGGCTGCCCTGCCCGTCTTTTTCCTTCCGATCGTGATGAACGCCTACGTGCTGTCGCTGTTGTCGCTCGGCGAGCGCGTCGACTCGCGGCTGGTTCGACTCGCGGTCGTGATTCCCGCTGTCGTGGCGATGGACGTGGTGCTCGATCCGGCGGCGGTTGGGTTGGGGTTTTGGCAGTACGACGACGGTGGCGTGTTCTACGGCGTGCCGCTGTCGAACTTCGCGGGATGGGTGTTGAGCGCGACTGTCGCGGTCGGAGTGTTCGATGCGACGTTCGACCGAGCGGTTCTCCAGGTCCGACTTGACCAGTGTGCGTTCATGCTCGACGACGTCGTGAGTTTCGTCATTCTCTGGGGCGGCATTAACGTCTGGTTCGGCAACTGGCTGGCTGTCGCGGTCGCAGTCGGCTTCGGTGTGGTGATTCTTCGGGCCAAACGGTTCGACACCGGCCTGCTACGGCCGTCGGCGGGGATCTATCTCCCACGAGTCGACGACCGGTGAGTTCGGTCACGAACGCGAACAGTAATGTGGACCCTCAGCGTCGGTATGGTATGGACGAAGAGGTACCGCCCGGTCGACCCTGTCCGATCTGTGGGGCGTCGATGAACCACCGCCACTGCAAGTACGTCTGTCCGACTCACGGCGTGGTCTACGACTGCTCGGATACGTTCTACTGACGGGTTGAATTCTACACAAACGTCAGTGGTACGTCCTTCATGTACGAACTGTTATGTCGATTGCGTGCATATATACGCTATATGCTGTGCCGCCGGAATCGGCCGACGAGACGACCTACGGCTCTCGGAGAGCCATGGTAGGAGACGAACAGATCGCCCGGAGTAAAGCGATTCAACAGCGCACCGGAAAAACGTTCCACGTCGCCACTCAACTGTTGCCAAAACGGATCAGGGAACCGACCTACGTGTTATACGCGTTTTTCCGTGTCGCTGACGAGGTAGTCGACGATGCGGGCGAGAGCTCGCCAGCCGAACAACGCGCCGAGCTCGAACGGATCCGAGCCGCTGCACTGGGCGAGCGTGACACGGACGACCCTGTGCTGGCGGCGTTCGCCGAGCTTCGCGAAACCCACGACATCGACGATGCGGATGTCGACACGTTCATCGACGCGATGGTTTCGGACATCGAAACCGACCGCTACGAAACGTACGCCGAACTCGAAGCCTACATGGATGGATCGGCCTCGGCGGTCGGCCGGATGATGACCGCGGTGATGGAACCGGAGAACCCATCGCAGGCGCTCACCCACGCGACCGCGCTCGGAGAGGCGTTCCAGCTGACGAACTTCCTTCGGGACGTTCGAGAGGACATTGTCGAGCGCGACCGGATCTACCTGCCGCAGTCGACGCTCGAACGCCACGGTGTGACCGAAGACCAGCTGATGAACTTCGAGATGGACGCGAAGATGGCCGCCGTGATGGAAGACGAACTGAGCCGGGCCGAAGGGCTGTATCACACCGGCGTCGCTGGCATCAAGTATCTCCCCGAAGACTGCCAGCTCGCGGTGCTGCTTTCGGCCGTGCTCTACGTCGACCACCACCGACTTATTCGCAACCGCGAGTACGACGTGCTCTCGGAGACGCCCCAACTCAGTGCCGCACGCAAATTCGCGCTCCTGGCGCGCACTCGGTGGCAGTGGATCTGGAACAAAGAGCCCGAAGCCGTGTTTCGAAACATCACCGCGGGCGAAGGTCGCGGCGGAATGATCACCCGTGGGGCGGAGTTAGTCGACAGGCTACCGGTTCGGTAGTGTACAGTAGTCACTGCCTACTCGATGTCTCGGTAAGCTATTTATAACCAGCTCAGAGAATCCGTTTTCCGAGCGCGCTCGCAGCGAGTTCCGTCGCGAGTTCGGCCGTTTCGTTGTACTGATCCAGCGTCGGATTGACCTCAACGAGATCCAGCGACCGGACGGTCGTGTTCGCAGCGACCTGTTCCATCGCCGAGTGGGCTTCACGGTAGGTGACGCCGCCGCGAACTGGCGTGCCGACACCTGGGGCCTCGGTCGGATCGAGCCAGTCGAGATCGAGACTCACGTGGATACTGTCGACGCCGTCGGTCGCGACCTCGATGGCGTCTTCGACGACGGCCGTACACCCGCGGCTGTCGATCTCCGACATGGTGAACACCGTGAGATCGCGCGCTTCGATCAGCTGCTTTTCGGCCGCATCGAGGCTCCGAAGCCCGACCAGTGCGACGTTCTCTTCGCGGAGGTTCGGCGCTCTCGCCCACGGGTGGTCGGCGAACTCGTCGATACCGAGAATCGCCGCCAACGGCATGCCGTGAATGTTGCCCGATGTCGACGTCGACGGTGTGTTCAGATCCGCGTGTGCGTCGAACCAGATTGCCCCAAGCGGCCCCGCGGTCGACGATCCACTCACTGAGCCGATCGCAACCGAGTGATCGCCGCCGAGAACCACCGGAAGCTCGTCGGCCGAGAGGGCTGATTCGACGGTTTCAGAGAGCTGTCGGCAGACGGCTTTGGTTTGCTCGAAGAAGTTGGTGCCTCCTGGGCGAACCGACCGTGTTTTGCGGTCACACTCTTCGGCGTGCGGGGCTCGAATATCGCCCGCGTCGACGGTCTCGACACCGGCAGATCCGAGCTGGTCGGCCAGTCCAGCGTACCGAATCGCCGACGGCCCCATGTCGACGCCGCGTCTGTTCGCCCCGTAGTCGGTTGGTGCACCGATAACACGTACCGTTCGAGCCATATCGTCCTCGTTGGACGGAGACTATTTATCAGTGGGGGCAACTCACCCCGTCCAAACCGCTCGGTACCAGATTTCGGTCTCGCAAGCCATCGGGATGTTCTCGATAGCTCGGCTGTCCGAACTCACCCAGTACAAACGCGGGTGCAACGAGTGAACACCCCTGTTCTACGGCATGTTTGGCACCGAATTGTTACTAGTTTTCCATCGGATTTATGAACGATCCGCTCTTAGCAGTTCATATGTCATCAATCGAACTCACACCGAGTCAGAAAACGATCCTGACTGCGCTGACGAACATCCATCGCCAAACCGAAGACGCCGTCAAAGGCGAAGACATCGCCGAAGAAGTAAACCGTAATCCAGGAACGATTCGCAACCAAATGCAGAGTCTCAAAGCCCTCCAGCTCGTCGAAGGGGTTCCGGGCCCGAAAGGCGGTTATAAACCGACCGCCAATGCGTACGAGGCGCTTGACGTCGACGAGATGGACGATGCAGCATCCGTTCCGCTGTTCCACAACGACGAGGTCGTCGAGAACGCAAACGTCGAAAGCATCGATCTTTCGAGCGTCCACCACCCCGAACTCTGTCGAGCCGAGATCCACCTCCAAGGCTCCGTACGAAACTTCCACGAGGGTGACGAAGTCATTGTGGGCCCGACGCCGCTGTCGAAGCTCCGTATCACCGGCACGCTCGATGCGAAAGACGACACGAACAACATTCTCATTCTGCAGATCGACGATATGCTCGCGCCCGCCGAAGAGCCAGCCCACTAGTCGACCCGCTCAGCTCGCTTCTTTGGTAACTCGCAAACAGAGCGTCGCAACGCGAAAAACTACCGAATGTGTCTATTCCCCGCTTCTACATGTCGCTCCACGCGCTCGCGGCGCGCTTGACCGACGTGATGTCCGCGATCCAGTTGCAGGCGATCCCCTTTTTCAAGGCTTTGGCAGCCGGACCGCCGAACGTGTTGATCGGAACACCCATCACGTCGTGGGCAACCGCCTCGTCGCCAACCGAAATGACTGTTCCCTTGTCTTTGTGCTTCCAGGATTTCAGTGGTGCACCGCGAACAGCGCGGGCGAGGTTCTCGCCTGCGACCTCGGCGGCCGTCCAGGCTGCCTGGGCAGTCGGCGGGGCGACGTCGTCGTTGCCCTGATCGACGAGGGCAGCGTCACCGATCGCGAACACGCGCTCGTCACTCGTCTGGAAGTCCGACTCGGCAAACACGCGGTTCGACCGCTCGTCTTTGTCGACATCTGCGTCGGCGATCTCTCGTTGACCGGTAATACCGCCGGTCCAGATCAGCACGTCGTAGTCGAGTTCGCTGTCTTCGCCGAGATAGACCGTCTCCTCGTCGACTTCCGAGATGAACTCGCCGGTGAGAATCTCGATATCGCGGTCGAGCAGGCGTTTTCTGAGTGCGCCCTGGACCTCGGGGTCCTGGCCGGGAAAGACCTCGTCGAGGCCTTCGACCAGTTTGATGTCGAGCGGCGCGCGGTGGAGGTCGCGGTACTCGGCGATCTCGCCTGCGGTCTGGATTCCCGACAGTCCGGCTCCGCCGACGAGAATCTGGGCGGGCTCGCTTTGGGTCGCTTCCTGGGCGGCGCTCCGAATCGCTTCGTGAATCCCACGGGCGTCGTCGAGGCTCTTGAGCGTGTGGGAGTACTCTTCGAGGCCGTCGATGCCGTAGAAGGCGGTTGCGCTGCCGAGGCCGACCAGTAGGTAGTCGTACTCGACGTCCTCGCCGTCGCGGAGCTCGATCGTCCGCTCGTCGGTGTCGACACCGGTCACCCGGTCGCGAATGAAGTTCGTCTCCGGCGATTTGATCTCGTCGACCGGGATGGCGACCTTCGATTCGACCTGCGGCTTGCGGATCACACGGTGCGTTTCGTGAAGAACGAGATGGTAGTCGTGCTCCGAAATCCAGGTGAGCTCGGCTTCTCCCGACTCGATCTCGTTTTCGAACGATTTCACCGTTCCAGCACCAGCATAGCCGGCACCGACAACGACGACATGAGCTGTCATGTGTAGATGTCCAACGGCATCGGATAAATCGGCTTTGAAACCGCAGGCAGACGTACGTGTCGACGGTTGTGAGCGAACACGCCGCAAAGTGGCGGTAAATGGCTGTTAGGTAGGGTTTGGCTCAATCGAGAGACAGCCCCGCATGCCAGTAGCTCACACCTGCCTCGCGTTTGCGACGGTCCATCCGGGCCAACAGGGCGACCGCGAGGCTCGCGGTTTCCGACGCCCGTGAATCTCCGTCGGTTCGGAACTCGCCAGTCTGTCGGTTGGCGTACACCGCACACACTGCACCGGCACGAAGCCCGTAGAGGCCAGCCAGTGTCAGGATCGTCGCGGCCTCCATTTCGATGTTCAGTATATTGGCACTGCACAGGCTGTCGACCAGTTCGGCACTCCCCGGCGCTTGGTAGCCGCCGAAGCCAGCGCGGCCCTGTCCCGCGTAGAAGCTGTCGGCACTCATCGTGCGGCCAACGTGATAGTCATAGCCTAATCGCTCGGCGGCAGCAATCAAGGCGCTGACGACTTCGTGGTCGGCCACGGCCGGGTACGTTGGGTCGACGTACTCCTCGCTGGTACCCTCTTGGCGCATGGCTCCCGAGGTGATAACGAGATCACCGACCTCGATCTCGGGCTGGATGGCCCCACACGACCCGACCCGGATAAACGTCTCGCAGCCAACGCGCGCGAGTTCTTCGAGCGCAATCGCCGCCGAGGGCCCGCCAATACCCGTCGACGTCGCCGAGATCGGGGTTTGCTTATAAAGACCGGTCGCGGTGCGATACTCGCGGTGGCTCGCGACCGTGGTGGCTTCGTCCCAGCGATCGGTGATCGTCTCGATCCGGTCGGGGTTGCCCGGCAAGAGGACGCTGTCGGCGACATCCGCACTCGTCACCTCGAGGTGGTACTGACGGTCGGCGTTCGGATCCTCGCTATCTCCCGGAACCGCGGTGTGTCGATCAGTCGCGCCTCCGGAAGCCACCGACTCGTCGACGTCGCTTGGCCGTGTCATTGGCGATTGGCCCTTCGGTCGGCGTCAGCGAGCGTCTGGGCCGAAATCGTGTTCGGCAACAGTTCGCCCAGGCTGTAGGTCTCGACGCTCTCGCCGAGATCACAGACGATTTCGAGCGACTCGCTCGCGAACTCGGTGAGCGTCTGTCGACACATCCCGCAGGGTGTCACCCCATCACGGGCCGACGACGAAACGGCCAGTCGGTCGAACTCGGTGTGGCCCGTTTTGATCGCTTCGGCGATCGCGACCTCCTCGGCGTGCAGGCTGTTCGAGTAGTTGGCGTTCTCGATGTTACAGCCGACGAACACGCTCCCGTCGGCGGTTCGCAGCGCGGCACCGACACGGTACTCGGAGTACGGCGCGTAGGAGTTCTCACTCGCGGTTCGCGCCCGCTTTATCAATGGGTCGACGGTCATACTGTATGGGTGGTCCGACCAAGTATATAACTCCGGGCACGAACGAAAAGGATGTACGGCCAGCCGTGTAAGCGTGGGTGATGACTGACGAAGCCGCACAGCCGGGCGTCACGGGACTCGGTCGACGGATTCTCATTGGACTCGGCGGGGGCGTCATTCTTCTGGGCGGTCTACTCGGCTTTATTGTGGGTGCCAACGGCGGCGAGGAGCTCACCGAACTTAGCGTGTTCGGCGTTCTTACGGTTCCGCTCACACCCGGCGCGATGGCCGTCTACGGGATGGTTGTCGTTGCGATTGCAGTGACGTGTCTCTACGGGGCGGTCTCGCTGGCCTCTCGGTACGATACGCACTCTCGGTAAGAGACACCCACAGGAGCATGGAGAACCGTTTTTGCGTCTCGGTCTCCTACCATCCGTATGGAAACCCGGACTGGCGACGACGCCGACGACTCGTCGACCGACCAGCCATCTCGCGAGGAGATACTGGACAGCGAAATCCTCGATTCCGGACGCAAGCGCAAGCGAGCGGCGCTCTACTCGCTGCCGTTTTTACTGCTGGGGCTCGCTAACGTCGTGCTCATTCTCGGGTGGGGACTCGAACCGCTGTGGGCGTTTCTCCTCTTACCGCCGATCCTGTTCTGTACGGCGCTTACCTACATCGTTTTCAGTACCGACTTTCTCGAAGGCCGTGAAGGGGTGTAGAGAGCCAGTAGTCATCTCTTACCGCTGAGAGGAAGCCAGTAGCCACTGCCTACCGTCCCGTATCGTACTTATATGTCGCCGCATTGGGGTCGATTCCGAAATCTTCGGCCGTCTCTGCCGGTTCGGTCGACTCCTCGTCCGACGTCGCGGTTTTAAACGCCTCGCGGAGCCTGTCTGGCATCTCGAAGCCGTCGACACCGACAGCAAGGGCAACGACCTCCTCGGAGACCTTGTCGCGTTTGCGGTTGAGTCGGGCCGCAAGCTGGTCGGGGAGCGTTTCGGGTTCGATCCGACGAAAGCCGAACTGGGTGAGATACTCGACTTGATCCGAAAGGACGTAGACGGTCTTGAACCCCTCGTCACCGGCTTCAGCGATCAATCGCTCGACGACGTGCGCGCCGACGCCCTGACCACGCCACTCGCTGAGCGTACCGATACCGGTGAGTTCACAACAGTCGGGTTCGCCGGAGTGTACCCGAAGTCGACCGAACCCAACTCGCGTGTTAGTCGCTTCGTCGACCGCCAGCACGTAGTCACGCGATCGAAACGCTTCGGCATCGATGCCCATCGAATCGATCTGTTCTAACAACCAGACCTCGTCTCGGTTTTTAGCATCGCGGACGTACATACTGACAGCTACGTGCCGGGTTAGTAAATCTCCCACGGGCACCTGAACACCGCACAGTTCTACCACACAGCGGTCGACAGCCAGCAAACAGTGAGGGACCGCCCTCCCAAGCAGTCCCCTTGCAGTGACAGAGATATGCGATCCCCTAAACGATCATGCCCGGTCTCTGTCGAGAAAATAGTTGGATTCTTTCTATGAAAAACAGTATAGTAACCCGAAAAATAACTACGCAGTTGCGTGGTCGAGTTCAGGATGGCTGAGCGAGATATCGCCGAGAGACGTGGGTCCAATCCGTCTATCCCTGCGGATTACGGAGAATACCTCTACGAATAGCCACACGATGGTACTTGTAGCTGGAGGCAGACATGATGGTATGAACCGACGGACGTTCCTGCTGACTGCTGCTGGGTCGACCGGGTCGTTCGCCGTGGGGGGTTGTCTCGGCGTCAACGAGCGACTTTCTGATGGTGAAGACGGTCTACAGGAGTACGACCTGCCGGATCACAGTGCATGGCTGCCCGCCGAAAGCTACGACTCGGAGGGAGTTGTTGTGATGCACGTTGGGCTTCCGAAGCTCCGAGCGGTACAGCAGGCCACCCAGGATGGTCCACTTGATACCGATCAGCCGCTATTGCGGCTTCCGCAGTACAGTATCGAAACTGTTCTCGATGCGGTCGAAACCATCGAGAGCTATCCGTTCGCGCCGGCGCTTCGCGAGGCAACCAACACCGCCGTGAGTGCCGACTCTACTGACGGGAGCACCACGGGGGGTACGGTCGTCGACTCGCTCAACGAGAGCGACAGTGGAGCACTCGAAAACGACTCAGTAACAAACGATACGACCGGCAACGATACAACCGACGACGAAACAACCCGCAACGATACGACTGACGACGAAGCGACCAGCAACGATACGGATGGTGGTATACTAACGGGCAACGAGTCGACCGACTCAGAAAATCAGACCCCGCCGATCGACAACGCGATCGGTGAGCTCTCTGCAGTCACACTCAGTGACGAAGTCGTGATCTTCCACGGCGAGTACGACCAACAAATACTCGCCGACACTGTCTCCGCGTCGTTTCAGCGAGTCGACCAGCCAAGCGGACTCGATATCTACGAACAACGCGTCGACTCGGGCTTGGCGTTCGCCGTCTCCGAAACGCAACTCCTGGTTCCGCTTGAAGACGAGAGCCGGTCGACGGCGGCCGAATCGGTTCTCGCCCACACTCTGAGCGGCTATCTCTCGATGGCCGACCGTGTAATCGACGACGAGGATGGCGAGTGGCTGTTCGAGTCGACTGGCGCGGAGACGCTCGCGATCGGTGTGTGGGGAACCGAAACGCCAGCCGATCGCCTTCGCGGCGCTGTAAGCTCAGGTGATGGCCCGTCCAACGACGATCCCGTCTTTGAGGTAGTCGATTCGTTCGTGAGTGTTCTCGACGTACCTGTCGACGAAAACGGGACGGTCACGGCTCTCGAAGCCCGACTGGCCGGACTCTCTTCGGAGTCGGAACTCTCCGAAGAGGATCTGCAAAACACGCTGACCAGTGGGTCGACCTCCGAAGACATCTCAGTCGAAGAGTCGCGACTCGCCGTACGTGCCCAGTTCGAGACCGAGTGACCGATCGCAGGCGGCGAGAAAGACCACGAGTCATGAAATCATCAACGGTGGGTAACGAACAAGGTCTGTTCTGTCGAAACCCCTTTGTAGGTTTAGACTAATCTATTTTTTAGATGAGTCTAATTCGTATGCGGAACAGCGTGCTCGAACGGGGTGAGCACCAAAATGCTGACTGAGATAGTCGACATTTTCCTCGGCTCGGTTCGTGACGGCTATCTCCAGGTTAGTGCGTTCGTCGCCGTGACCATCCTCGTGTTTAGCTACATCCAGTACAAAACACGTGGTGCACTCACCGAGAAACTTGACGAGAACGGCCGGTTCCAGCCACTCGTTGGCGCACTCATGGGGTTAACGCCCGGTTGTGGTGGCGCGCTCGTGATGATGCCGCTGTATATCAGGGGGACGGTGAGCTTCGGGACTGTTGTGGCCACGCTCATTGCCACCGCGGGGGACTCAGCGTTCGTCATCCTCGCGCTCGCACCCGAGGCCGCGCTCTACTCCTACGGGATCGCCTTTGGGACCGCGGTCGTCTTCGGCTACGCAGTCGACCGGTTCGGACTCGGTGTCGGCCGCGTCGACCGCGCGGTGAGCAAACTCAGCCGGCCGGTCACCGATGGGGGCGATACGGTCAGCGTTATTGGCCGAAGTTCGAACCCGGCCCACGAGTACGAAGGGCCAACACCGGGCCACTCCCACGAAAGCGGCCCCGATAGACACTCGCGGCTGCTGACGCCGCTGAGCCACGCCGTTCACTTCGTCTGGTGGATTGCAGCCATCGCGGCGTTCGTCCTCGGGACGATCTATCTGCTCGGTGGCGCACAGGATCAGGCGCTCGTTGTCGACACCTCGTTTGCGGGGCTGTTTACCGTCGTCGGCATCACCGGCACGTCGCTGTCGATCTACCTCTACTTCGTCGGTCGACACTACATCGGTGAGGGCCATGTCGGACGGGCCAAAGACACGTTTTCGAGCCTCTACGAGACGTTTCAGCACGCCGCGATGGAGACGAGTTTCGTCACGGTCTGGGTGGTGGCGGCGTATCTACTCTACGAGTACCCGGTCGCGCTGTTCAGTTTCGATATCGCTGCTGTTGCGGCCGCCGCGGGCGTTCTCGCGCCCATAGGGGGCGCCCTACTCGGGATCATCCCCGGCTGTGGGCCACAGATCGTGTTGGCGAGCGCCTACACGCAGGGCGGGATTCCGTTTTCGGCGCTCACAGCCAACGCGATCAGCCAGGACGGCGACGCGCTGTTCCCGTTGATCGCTATCGATAAGAAGGCCGCCATCATCGCCAGCATTTATACGACGATCCCCGCACTGATCGTCGGCATCGGCCTCCATCTCCTCTGGGGGCCGCTGTTCGGATTTGGCGTGCTCGGCTCCTGAGTCGTCGTTACCTCATCCGTCGACTACGCTTTGTATCCGGCAATCGGTTTATCCGTCGGGTTCGTCGACGCTCACACCAGTAAACTCGAATCTCGCCCCGCCGGTTTCGCCATCGGTAATCTCGACCGACCAGTTGTGTGCGTGGGCGATCTCACGGACGATGTTCAGCCCGAATCCGGTGCCTGATCGGTTGGTGGTGTAGCCGGCTTCGAACACCTCTTGTCGTCGGTCTTGGGGAATCCCCGGCCCATCGTCCTCGAAAAAAAAGCCGCCGTTGAGCCAGCCGACCGTGATCGAGACGCCCCTAGCAATGGAGTCGACGCTGTCAGCGTTTTCAGTGTTCGTCGACCCATGTTCGACGCTATTTCGGATCAGGTTCTCAAACAGGTGTCGACACCGGCTTTCGTCGGCCTCGATCGGAATCGACGACGCAACAGACAGCGAGGCATCGGCGGTTTCGACCTGCTCCCAACACTCGGAAACCAGCGCCGAGAGATCGATCAGTTCGGTCGCCTCGACCGATTTACCGTGCCGTGCGAGTGTGAGCACGTCTTCGATGATGGTTTCCATCCGCTCGAGGTTTCGTTCGACGACCGCCGCGTGCTCGTTGTCGACCATTTCGATCTGCTCTGTTGAATAGATGCTGAGTCACGGTTACAGCGGTTCACACAGTGGTTCTATGTTGATGATGGCGAACATCAGGACAATTTCACGGAACTGCCGATACCAGCCCAGCGCTCGCACGGCGTCG
>NZ_JAQFWV010000015.1:0-61402 GCF_056175805.1 Halohasta sp. A2
CTGAAGGGTAGCTTGGCCACGTGTTACTGAGCTATCTGCTACGAATCTAAGTTCGTACAACTAGCATGGCTAAATCGAATCCCAATAGCAATGTCCTCCGGCAGGATCAACCGGAATGTGTCCAACCCAGAAGGGTTGGGGGCTGGCGGGAACGATCTCCATCAGGAGATCGGTCACCAAATATATGTGTCTCATTGCATGGTCCGAGTTCGGCGTCCTCCGAGCAATCGGGTGACACCGAACTACCAAGGCTAACGTCGGACCCCATCTGTACGGCGTACCGCAGGGGTGAGGTCCCCATTTCTTCGGATTGAGACGTAGTTGAGTGACGGGTATAAACCCGTCGAACTCGACTGCACCTCAGTCCACGAGTGCCGACCGAGTTGAACGGCCTTGCAATCTCGTGTGTTGTCTGTTGCATTCCATCCGAATGCCCTGGTATACTTAAGGGCGTTGGTTCGAGATGGCCGCCGTCGGGCGATTCCGACCACGGGTGTCGAACGGGGCCGCCCCGCCCGACCTTCGCATTCATACGGATGGGAGGTTTGTATTTAACCCCGTCGAACCAACGGCGCCACGTCATGCGGTTTCATGCCGTGTGGTTCGAATCACACACCGTATGTTTTCGACATAAAGAGAGCCACGTCGACTCGGAGCTCCAGAGTAGACACTTCCGGGCCAAATATCACGCGGCAGGAGATCGAACGGTCATCCCTTGCTTTCACAGGCGGTCCCGTCGGGTGAATAGCCGCGCATCAGAAACTCACAGCGAGAGAGACTAAACAGTATCGGAGCCACGGTTCGCCGCCAAAATAGTCAGCTCGGTCGACCGGAGCTCACTCCTCGAGGTGTTCGATGCCCTGTTTGGAGACGTTGGCCTCCGTGATCTCGTCGGGCATCCAGTCGGGCTTGTTGTCGGGGGCGGTCTCGTGCCATGCCCAGCCCTCATAGATGTGCACCTTGTCGGTGCCCTTCTCACGGAGTTCGAGGTCGACACGTTCGGCTTCGTCCTCGGACGGCGCAGGATCGAGTCGACGCGCTGCCTTCAGTGCAGCCTGTCGTGGTGTGTTTCCGGAAAACACACTCGCTTCTGATCCATCTGTCGTGCGGAGCGCGAAATTTCGCTTACCATCTTCTCGTACCATGGTTTTACTCACCATGGCAACCGAGTACATGGTCTAATATAAATATATCGGGTAAATGAGTACTTTTCAGCCCAAATTTTAAATATTATCATCATTCGTCTCCCGGTTATTCGATCCAAATCGGTAGCACGCGGTGGGATGCGACAAGGTAAGCTGTATCGCGCGCTCGCGATGTTCGAGAATTGGTAAACAACACTTATGTATTCGGTGGGGTGAGTTGGAGACAGACACCCGCGATGGTTCGCAAAAAAAAGCTCAGCCCGAGTGGTGCAAAAGACGAAGACGGCGAGTACCACAACGTCCATGTCAACTTACACGAGGACGAACTCACTGTTGCCGGTATGGATATCGGCGATGAAGTGTTCGTCCGCGTGCGTGACGGGAAGATAATCATCCAGAAAGCAGACCCCGATACCGTCGAACACGATTTCTAACACCGAGAACAGAGCCATCACCGGGACAGCGGTTCGGGAGGTTGATTGCTGTGGACTCGGTTTGCCAACGTAATGCGTCCATATACGCTCACTAAATCCGTCTTGTTTCTGCTTCCACCCGAAACCGCCCACCGTACGGTACACACAGCACTCCGAGCGGCCCAAGAGACGCCCATTGTCGACCTGGTTCGTCGACGGTATACCGTCAGTCATCCCCGATTAGAAACCACTGTGTTCGGCCTTGAGTTCCCGAACCCGGTCGGCGTCGCTGCGGGGTTCGACAAAAACGCCGAAATCCCTCGCATGCTCGAAGCGCTGGGCTTTGGACACGTCGAGATCGGTGGCGTTACCGCAGAACGCCAACCAGGAAATCCCAGGCCTCGAATGTTTCGCCTGCCGGAAGACCAGGCACTGATCAATCGGATGGGGTTCAACAACGACGGGGCCGACCGAATTGGTCGACGGCTCGATAGCGAACCACAGCCAGACGTGCCGCTGGGCATCAACATCGGGAAATCGAAGTCGACGCCCTTGGAAGAAGCCGCAGAGGACTACCTCTACACGTACGAGCACGTGGCCGGTGCGGGCGACTACTTCGCAGTCAACGTGTCGAGCCCCAACACGCCGGGGTTGCGATCGCTCCAGAACCGCGATGCCTTGGAGGAGATCCTCGGAACGCTGAAAAACGCCGGTGCGCAGCCCCTTTTGGTCAAGCTGTCGCCGGATCTCCCCGAACCCGCCATAGAGGATGCCCTGGCAGTCGTCGACGAACTCGGACTCGACGGCGTGATCGCAACCAACACGACGACGAGTCGCCCCGACTCGCTCCAGAACCCGAACAGAGCCGAAACAGGGGGGCTGTCGGGCAAACCGATCGAAGGCGAGGCGACCGAGTTGATCCGGTTTATCGCCGAGCGAACCGACACCCCCATTGTCGGCGTCGGTGGCATTAGCGATGCCGAGGGAGCCTACGAAAAGATACGCGCGGGCGCGAGTATTGTCCAACTCTACACCGGTCTCGTCTTCGAGGGACCAGCGGTCGCACGCGACATTAATCGAGGTCTATTGAAACTCTTAGACCGCGATGGATTCGACTCCATCGAGGAAGCGGTCGGCGTCGACCTGTAATCCTGGCCTACCGAAAAGTAGTAAGCGGCGGTTTAGATAGGAAAACGGACCGATCAGTTAGGCCTCAGCGATAATAACCATGGTGTCGCCAGCTTCGAGCATCTCACCGTCGCCGACGTACTGGCGTTCGCGGTGGACCTCGAAAAGGTCGGCACCGAGTTCCTCGCCCGCGACGTGGAGCTCATTGTCGACTAGTTCGTACTCACCAGACTCGATTCCGGTTTCGAGATCCGGCACCTGTGCGCCGTACTCGGGGCCGACCTTCGCGTAGTCGAGTTTGATTTCCGTAATGACGGATTCGATTTCGGGCTCGGCATCCAGGACGGTGAGCTCATCGACGTGCATGACACCGCGGATATCGTCCTCGAATCCGTCGATCGGTCCGTAGACGTCGACCGCACTCAGTTCGGCGTTGAGCGGGAGTTGGCGGTCACTTTTGTATTTGCGGAGCGCGCTGACGACCGACATGGCGGCGTTGCCACCCTCGCGGTCGGCCTCGATGCCGAGCGGTTCGGGCCACGCGGTGTGGTGGACACTCGTCTCGCTGTCGTACATATCCCGATACAGCTCCTCGGTGACGTGGGCCAGCTGTGGGGCGAACAGTTTGAGGAACCGTTTGTGCGCAGTGCGGAGCGTGTAGGCCGCCGAGGCGTCCTCGCCCTCGTCGAGTCGCTGTTTGGCGATTTCGAGGTAGTCGTCACAGAACGTGCCCCAGAAGAAGCTCCGCAGGCCGTCGCGGGCCTTCGAGAACTCCCGAGCACCGAGATAGTCGGCGGTCTGTTCGATGGTCGCATCGAGTTCGGCCAGCAGCCAGCGGTCGATCCCCGCCAGCTCGTCGGGCTGGTCGACGATGTCGGGCGCAAGTGATTCGACAAGCTTCGAGGCGTTCCAGAGCTTGCGGATCAGTTTCTCGCCCGCACGAAGCCCCTTTTCCTGGTACGGCAGATCGTCACCGATCGCGCTTCCGGCGGCCCAAAAGCGGG
Organism: Halohasta sp. A2; assembly: GCF_056175805.1. Classification (NCBI taxonomy): domain Archaea; kingdom Methanobacteriati; phylum Methanobacteriota; class Halobacteria; order Halobacteriales; family Haloferacaceae; genus Halohasta; species Halohasta sp. A2. Next base: position 3,691 of record NZ_JAQFWV010000015.1, read on the forward strand.
CGGCGTCGACCGGATACTTGTCGAGCACGGTATCTGGGTCGACGACGTTGCCCTTCGATTTGGACATCTTTTCGCGGTTTTCGTCGAGGACCATCCCGTTAATCATCGTCGCGTCGAACGGCACCTCGCCGGTGTGTTCGTAGCACTTGATGATGGTGTGGAACAGCCAGAAAGAGATGATGTCGTGGCCCTGTGGCCGCAGATCCATTGGGTAGATTTCGGGGCGCTCCATCGTGAATTCGCCAGCCTCGTCGTCCCAGTCCCAGCCTGCATTGATAAGAGGAGTCAGAGAGGAGGTCGCCCACGTATCGAGAACGTCCTCTTCGGGGACGAATTCGGAGGAGCCACACTCCGGACAGCTGTCGACCGGTGGTTCGTCCGAGAGTGGATCCACGGGGAGATCAGCCTTTGCGGCGAGGACTTCGTGGTCGCAGTCGGCACAGTACCAGACGGGGAACGGAATCCCCGACGAGCGTTGCCGGGAGATACACCAGTCCCACTCCAGGCCGTCGATCCAGTGTTTGTACCGCGTAAACATCTTGTCGGGGAACCACTCCATCTGCCTCCCGGCGTCGAGATAGGTCTCGCGTTTGTCCAGGACGCTAACGTACCACTGCTCGGTGACGCGGTACTCGACGGGCACGTCGTCGCGTTCGTGGACCTGAACGACGTGTTGGATGGCACGGCGATCCCGTAGCTGGCCCACTGTATCGATGTCGTCGACGATGGCTTCGCGGGCCTCGTGGGTGGTCATTCCCGCGTAGTCGCCCGCCAGATCGGTCATCGTCCCTGATTCGTCAATGGCGACCCGGAGATCGAGATCGTGGGCCTGGTACCACTCGATGTCGGTCTGATCACCAAAGGTACAGCACATCACGACGCCGGTTCCTTTCTCCATGTCGACGCGGTCGTCCTCGTAGATCGGGACCTCGTGGCCGAACACCGGCACTTTGGCTGTGCCGCCGACCAGATGGGCGTTGCGGTCGTCCTCTGGGTGGACGAACATCGAGACACACGCCGGGATGAGTTCCGGTCGCGTGGTCGAGATCACGATGTCGTCGCCCGGGTCGGTCGCGGTCTCGTACTCGTAATCGTCGTCGACGAGTGCGTCACCAGCGGGCTCGCGGCCGCTCTCGACGAGTTCGAAGGCGATGTCGTTGAAGTAGGAGTCCTCTTCGAGATCCTCGGTTTCGACCTGCGAGATCGCCGTTTCGCACTCGGGACACCAGATTGCGGGAGCTTTCTGGCGGTACTCACGTCCCTTCTCGTAGAGATCGATAAAGGAGAGTTGGGAGACGCGCTGGGAGTCCGCCGAGATCGTCTGGTAGGTGTTGTTCCAGTCGATGGAGATCCCCATCGCCTGCATTTTTTCGGTGAAACTTTCCTCGTACTGCGCACAGACTTCGCGGCACTTCTGTTGGAACTCGTAGCGTTCGAACTCCTGATGGCGAATTCCGAGTTCGGATTCGGTCAGGCGCTCCGAAGCGATCCCGTTGTCGTCGTAGCCGAACGGATAGAAGACATCGTTGCCCTGCATCCGCTCGAAGCGCGCGACGATGTCCTGAAGGATCGTCCCATAGACGTGGCCCCAGTGGAGGTTTCCGGACACTGTTGGCGGCGGCGTGTCGATAGCGAACGTGGTGTTCGGATCGGTCGACTCGGCGGGATACGCGTAGGTCTCGTCGTCGACCCACTGGGCTTGCCACTTGGGCTCGACAGCGTCGGGATCGTACTCTCCATCAGGCATTAGTCGGCGAAACACACCGCGGGGACTAATATTAGTCGACTCGGTAGTTCGGCCGATGGCCAGACATACCGACGAGAGCCGACAACGGGTAGTATCAGGCCAGAAATCCGGGCCGGACACTTTATTTAAGTGTGTGATATGGATCAGATAGTGATTGAATCGTTTCCATGGTTGGCCATCGGATCGTTTGGCGCTGGTCTCCTGTCGGTGTTTTTCCTCGGCTATCTGTGGCCCTACCGAAATGAGACGGGCGCGACATATTTCATGGGCGTTATCGGCTGTGTCACTCTCTGGACGGTCTCCTACGGGGCAGCCCTGTTGGTTTTCGATCCCACACTCAGATTTCTGTTCGAGATTCCGATCTGGGTCGGGATCAATTTCAGTGGCGTGTTCTTTCTGGCGTTTGCGCTCGAATACACCGGCCGCAGACAGGCTGTAGGGTCGCGTCCCATGGTGATCATTGTCACTGTGCAGCTGGTGCTGACAGGCATTATTGCGACGAATCCGCTCCACAGATTCGTCTGGAGCGAGTACACCGTCGTCTCAGTCGGCAACGTCGCCGGTGTCCAGTTGACCAACGAACCGCTAGTGTATGCGATTTTGCTGAGTACGATGATCTTGACAACCGTCGGCATCGCCGTACTGGTCGACGCGTTTGCGAGCTACGGGCCCCTCTACCGCCGACAGACGATTGCAATCGCGCTGTCGCCGATTCCAATCGCAGTCGGACTGGTGCTGTGGGGCCTGCAGGTCGGCCCGACACCCCAACTCAACTTCGCGCCGCTGCTGTTTCCGATCCACCTCGGCTTCGATATGTACGCCTTTTTCCGGCGCAATATGTTCGAGCTCACGCCTGCAGCCCGGCGGGCTGGGGATCGGACCGCAATCGACGATCTCGGAATCGGCGTGCTCATCGTCGACGATGATTCGCGGATTATCAACCTCAACGAATCGGCCGCCGAGACGGTCGGGGTTGACAGAACCGAGGCACTCGGCCAGTCTATCGGTGACGTGTGGCCCGAGATCGATCTCACACGCAACGACCAACGGATCCACCAGCCGACCGACCGCCAGCCCCGTGAGTACGCGGTATCGGTCTCAACAATCCACGACTCCGGGAACAACCCAGTGGGCCACTCGGTGACCCTCCAGGACATCACGACCGAACGCCAGCGCGAACAGCGGCTGGCGGTGCTCAACCGCATTCTCCGGCACAACCTCCGCAACGATCTCAACGTCGCCAGCGGCTATCTCGAAATCGTCCGCGAACAAAGCGACGACGAAGAGACCAAACAGATGTTGGCGGTCGCCGAACGCAACGTCGACGGCGTCCTAGACCTCGGCGAGAAAGCCCGGACAGTCGAACGCACGCTGGAAGCCGATACGCTCGGCACCGAACCTGTCCACATCAGACCACTGATCGACGATCTGGCCGACAGTCTGACCAACCAACACGGCGGGACGGTCGACAACCAGGTGATCGAAGACTTGCGGATCGAGACGAATCCCCAACTGCTCGCAAGCGTGTTCGGAAACCTCATTGAGAACGGATTGGAACACAGCGATGCCAACAAACCCGCGGTCACAGTCGACGCCGTGGTCGACCACCAGACTGCCCGGTTCGACATCCGGGACAACGGGCCGGGAATCCCACAGCACGAACTCGACGTGATCGACGAGGGCGAGGAGACAGACCTCGAACACGGCAGTGGGATCGGACTCTGGCTCATCGAATGGGGGAGTACAGCTCTCGGCGGCAGCGTCGAATTCGAAACCGGCGATAGCGGAACGACGGCGACGTTCAGGCTGCCGAACGTCGTTGGATTGGTTGAGGACGAGGACGCATCGAACGAAGCGCAGGCAGCATCGAGTTGAGTACTGGCTGTGTGGTTCGCCAAAACGCACCGAGTAGGAACCGCGTAGGCACCGACTATGGCTTGGTAGTCGACGACTACTCACCAGACTCGGCTTCGAGCAGGGCCTCATACACCGGCCACGAGGAATCTCCCTCGGGTGGCTGGGTCGACTCGCCATCACGGATGACCCCAGACCCGGATTCGACACGACCGATTACCGCTGCAGCGGTGCCACGGTCACCGAGCGCGTCCAGGACCCCGTCAGTTGACTCGGGGTCGACGGCGATCAACAACGAGCCCGAACTGGTCGCGGTCCAGGAGTCCATGCCGAGCGTCTCGCAGAGTGTGAGGACATCGGGATTGGTCGGCACACGGTCACCGTCGACGCGGAACTGAACGCCTGCGCCAGTAGCCATTTCATGAAGCGCGCCGAGCAGGCCGCCTTCGGTTACGTCGTGCATCGCAGTCACGTCACCAGCGTCGGCTACGGCGAGGGCGTCACGGATGCCATCAAGGTCGTCAAGGCGGGCGGCAACACGGTCGACGACACTCTGCTCGCAGTCGATTTTGTCGGGAAACAGTGAGGCGAACAGTGCGCAGGCTTCGACTGCCGGGCCAGTCGTGAGAACGACATCGTCGCCTGGCCGCGCGCCGTCGGGTCGGATGATATCGTCGTGTTCACCGACCGCCATCGCCGTCGCGCCGCCAACCCACGGGAACGAACAGCCAGCGTAGCGGGCGGTGTGGCCGGTGACGATGTCGACGCCCAGATCGGCGCACTCGTCGTGGATCGAACCCCAAAGGGTGGCGAACTCGTCGTCGGTGATGGCTGGTGGCAGCGTAAAACCGATGGCGAGATGCGAGGGCGAGAGTCCAGAGACCGCGACATCCGCAAGGACGATCCGGACCGCAAAGCGGCCAGCGCGCTCGAAACCGAGGTCGGGGAGAATTGAGACGGGATCGGTGGCGACCGCGAGCGCGGTGCCGTCGACGTCAATGACGCCGAAGTCGACGCCGTGTTTCGGGCCGATTGTGACATCGGATCGGTCGGCACCGAGCCGTGGGGCGATCTGTGAACCGAAGAACTCGCGCGATATTTTTCCCGTCGATGGCATTTAGGTAGAAAATGGAGGCGACTGGTTTGGATGTGTCGACAACGAAAGAGCGTTGGGCGAGTCACGAGATGGCAATTCACGGTCGGTGGTTTCAGTCACCCGCGCCATCGGTGAGATCGAACGCGGCGAACAGACGCGCAGTGATGACGCGGTCGACGATTGCAAGCAACTGTTCGTCGTCGGTAGTGTAGTCTGCAAAGAGACCGAGCGGGATCTCGCCGCCCGCGACATCGTGATGGCCGCCCGCGCTCCCCACGTCATCAAACGTCTGTCTGAGTACATTGCCTATATGAACGCGTGGGTCGGGCGACCGCGCACTCAGGTGGATTGAGTCCTGGATGATGCCAAAGACAATCACCGTTTCGACGCCCTCCAAGGTGGCGAGATAGTCGGCGGCCTGGGGGACCGCATCCCGTTCGGTCGTCCGGCCGACGTGGGAGACGAGCATCGCCGATTTCGTCGTCCGGTTGCTGATCGCCGTCGCAATCGCATCGAGGGTTGCGCCGGTCACCGAGGGCGTCGACAGCGTTCGAAGCAGGTCGGGATCCACGTAGTTGTGGAGGTATCCCGCCGCGTCGTATTCGGCAGAGGTCGCACCCCGAAGGAAGTTGAGCGTCTCACGGCGGATCGCAAACAGTAGCGCCGTCGCGAGCATGGCGTCGGGGTCGATGTCGAGGTCCCGAATATACTCGGTGAGGATCGTTGCCGCCGCGCCGATCTCTTCGCGGTGGTCGACGAAGCGGGCGTCGATCCCCTCGGCAGGGTGGTGATCGATCACGATGTCGAGGGCCGTCTCCTCGGGGACGTCGTTGTTCGCGCCAGGGATCGAGTGGTCGACGAACGCGACCAAGGAGTCCGCAGGCCGGTCGGTGAGCGTGTCCGGATCGAACGATTTGAGGTCGATCTCGAGCAGGTTGACGAACGCACGGTTCTGCTGGTGGGAGATAACGCCACTGTAGAGAATTTCGCGCTCGTCGATCCCGGCGTCGGCCGCGATCTGCCCCAACGCGAGCGCACTCGCCAGACAGTCCGGATCGGGGTTGTTGTGACAGATGATGTGGAGTTCGCTGCCCTCCGAAAGGAGGTCGTAGAGATCCTGAGCGGCACTCATTATCCGATAGATGATTGCCACGTACTTAGGCGTACGTTGCAGCCAGCGACAGAGACGCCGAATCGTTATTCGGAGAGCGCCTCAAGCCGGAGCTCGAACGCCGCGACCGGCAGTTCGAGATCGTGGTCGACCAAGACCTTCGGATGAATCTCACCGATGACACCCACCGTCTCGCCGTCGACCACGACATCAGCGACCCGCCCGTTTATAAACGACGGGTGCTCGGTGGCAGGCGTTTCGAGGTCGACACCGAAGTCCCCACAGAGCACGGCCAGCCGCGCCTTGGCGTCCTCGTAGGTCGCATCGTGACGGGCGATAACCGCCCCAATCGACCGCCACTCGGCGACGTTGGTGTTCTCGCTTTCGTCGACTTCAGCTGCGAGTCCAATCTCGGCGAGTTCCTGCGGATACGCGCGGTGGGTGTTGTTTTCGAGGACCATCAGTAGCGATGGCAGGACCCAGCTTCGGAGTTGAGTGTAGTCCTCGCTGTAGGGGCCCGTAATATCGACCGGCTTGCCCGCGCCGATGACGCCGCTTCCGGGCTCGACGTTGAGCCGGTTGTAGTTGGCCTCCGCCGAAATCATGTGGAAGTTCAGCAGATCCTCGAAGCCCAGCCCGACGAGACTCGCGCGGGCGGCGTCTTCGAGCCGGGTTCGCTCGTGTCGACCGCCGACGGTCCCCACGTCGGGATAGCGCGGTTCGAGTTCGTTGAAGCCGTAGGCGCGGCCGAGGTCATCAACCAGATCCATCGGGTGGAGTACATCCACTCTGTAGGGTGGGATTTCGACCTCGTAGACAGCCCCTTCAGCATCGTCCGAGTCGTCGACCGTCGCCGAGAGCCCAGCGCGCTCGAAGAGATCGAGCACGGCCCCCTGCCCAAAGTCGACGCCCAGGACGGTCTCGATGCGGTCGTGGCTCAGGCGTTTGGTTCGAACGTCGAAGTTCGGCCGGACGAGGTGCGGGCCGTACTCGTCGTCCCCCTGGACGCCCGCGTACTCGATTTCTACTTCCTCGATAGTGCCGCCGCGCGCCGACAGCGCATAGCAGATGATGTTGCAGATGTGATCAATTGTCCACTGATCAGTCCCGGTGAGTTCGATCAGCAGATCACGAGATTCGGGTTCGACCTCGGTTCGTCGACCGTTGATCACCGGCGGGAACGAAAAGAGCCCGAGTTCGTCGTAGATCGCGGGATACCGCTCGAAGTCAGTTACGAGATCGGCGTATTTCCTGCCTGTGTCGTGTCGTTCGAGCACTTCGGCAGGCGTCATCTCCTCGTCCGAATCGAGTGGAACGAAGCTCACACTCTCGGAGTCGACTCCCTTATAAATAATCGACGGCCCGTCGGTTTCCTCGTCGTAGGGCTGGCCCTTCAACATCGTTAGGTCGTGGATACCGATAGCAGCTTTGGCCCGCTTGCGACCCATCGTGGCGTGGAGCTTTTCTTGCAACTGGATGAGCGAGTCGAGCGCGGCCTCCGAGAGGTTCACATCGCGGACGACGGCACCGGTGACGTAGGGTCGACCCTCGGGAACGCTCTCGTCTACGTGGAACGTCCAGTCGGCGTCGTTCGTCTCGGGGACGTACACGCCGTGATCGTCGCCGTACTGGTAGCGAAGGGATCGGGCGACACCTTCGACTGACAGGCGGTCGAGGCGGTCGGGCGCGAATTCGAGTTGCATCATCCCCTCGTCGGTTTCGCCTTCGTATTCGAGCCCGAGGTTGAACAGGTCCGATTTGAGTTCCTCGTCGGATTTCTCGTCGTGGCCGGTCAACTCGCGGAGTTCGTCTGGATCGACGTCGACGACTGGCATTAGTAAACCACCTCAGTTTCCCGCAGCAGTTCGAGATCACACAGCGTCCCGTGGACATCCCGAATATCTTCGAAGCCGTACATAAGCATCAAGAGCCGCTCTAAGGCGAGCCCCCATGCCATCACGTCGCATTCAATTCCAAGTGGTTCGAGCACCTCGGGTCGGAACATTCCCGAGTTCCCGATCTCGACGAGTTCCCCGGTCGTTGGATGCGTCCCGAACAGTTCGAATGAGGGCTCCGTGTAGGGGTTGTAGTGGGGTTTAAATTGGATATCTTCGATCCCGAACTGCTTATAAAACTCCTCGAAGGTGCCCATTAGATCTCGGACCGAGAGCTCCTCGGCCATCACCCAGCCCTCGATCTGGAAGAACTCGAGAAGGTGAGTCGGATCAAGTGTGTCGTTGCGGTAGACTTTCTCAACCGAGAAGTACCGCTGTGGCGGCTCGATGTCCGCACCAGCAAAGCCGGAGAGATATCGCATTGAAAGCGAGGTTGTGTGACCCCGGAGGGCAACGGCCTCTGCAAAGTCGCGGCTCCACGGAGAATGATAGCCCTCGCCGTCCTCGCCAACACCCTCGCGGTGGGCGGATTCGACACGGTCGACGAGTTGGTCAGGCAACTCCTGAATCGGCGGCACGTCGAGAGCGAACCGATCCCAATGCGTTCGAGCGGGATGATCTTGCGGCATGAACAGACAGTCGTTGATCCAGAAGTCGGCGTCGGCGTGCGGGCCGTCCATCTCCTGAAAGCCCATGCCGACCAGCACGTCCTTGACACGGTCGGCAGTCTGTCGGAGGATGTGTTTTCGGCCGCCGTCGACGCTCGGCGCGTCCGCAGCGACGTTGTACTCGGTGAACTCGACCTCTTCCCACTCGCCGCTGGTCAACATCTCAGGAGTGAGTCGGTCGACCGTCTCGGCGGCCTCGATCCCCTCCATTAGCGCGGTGACCGCCTCGTCAGTGAGCGTGACTGTCCGGAAGGTACGTTCGCTTTGCTCGACCAACTCGCGGCGTTCGAGCCCATCGAGGAGGTCGGTATCGTCGACCGACTCGCCTGCCGCCAGCGTTTCGAGCGCGGCGGCCTCGGGGTCGCTGTCGGGATCAGCGTCGGGGTCCGCCGAGACCGCCCCGGAGTCGATCGAGCCGTAGCCCTTGCGCGCGAAGTTCGACAGGGCGATGTCGACCTGCGGGCCGCCGAGCCCCGATGCGCCGATGAGTTGACCCATCGAAACTGGCTCGTCGTCGGCTCCGGCCTCGATGGCAGCAGTAAAAAGGCGGACCTCGGGAAGGCCTTCGTCGAGGTACTCGTGGGCTTCCTCGGTGAGTTCGGCGCTGGTTTCGGTCGTCTCGTCGACCGTGACGAGGCCCTCATCGCGGAGATCGAAGGCTGCGCGGGTGACGGCGGCGGGGTCGAGCCCTGTTTGGTCGGCCAGCCGCTCTGTGGCTGTTCCATCAGTTGCGTTCGCGGCTTGTAGGACCGCGAGCTGTGATTCCGGGAGTCGCATACAGTTGTTGAGAAGGATTCTGTGGGGTCGACAGTTAGCGTTTGCGAAGACAGCAGCGAAACGAGGAGTCAGGCTAACCACTTGAACAGTCGCTTGCGCCACGTATCTACCCCTTCCACTCGAGTGTTGTCCGCTACAGGAACGATCGACGCACCACAAACAGTGGAGTTTCCGGATGGGGCCACGGCACAACAACTCCACGTTTGCAAAGAAGGGAGACGTTGATTGGGTCGACTCGAGATGACCGACGTCGTCTTCTGGTGTACTAAAAAGCGGTGAGAAATCCCGGAACCAGACACCCGCAGCCCCCAAGTGAATTACAGGTGTGTGACCAGTAGAATTAACAATGTGTATTTATTCCATACAGTTGTGACTGTGGACAAGGATACAAACAGAAATCCCTCAAACAGTCCCCGGGATGAAACGATCCTGTCCCTCCTCGAAAAGCACAGGGCCTTGCCAACAGATACAGTGGCCGCAGAAATAGACGGGAACACCGAAACCATTCACAACCGGCTTCAGATGATGGCGAACGCCGGGTTGATCGAACGGCGTGAGACAATCAAGGGTGACGTTTGGTTGATGTGGTGATCAAAAGAGAGCGACAATCAGATGCTGGTCGACGGCGGTCAGCCCTGTCGTTTTCGTTGCTTCTACCACCCTGAGTTATGGCTTCAGAAGTCGCATCGCTTGGGAATAAATTCTGTGGAGTTCGACAGGTGGCGTGTGCGAAGATGCAAGTCAAGCACTACGCTGAAACCCAGTCGATGAATTTTTGTTGGGTTTTCAACAGTCGTCAGAAATTGTGGGTCTGATTGGCCCCCAGCCGACGGGCGATTCAACAGTAGTGTCGGCGAACATTCTGCTATTTGTCCGACATACAACGATCAGGGTTGCTCGGTCGCGTCGACCGCTTTTATATTCGTTGCCGGGTTGCCGCCGACGATCACGCCGTCAGGGACGTCCTCGGTGACGACCGCGCCCGAGGCGATGACGGCGTCGTTGCCGACCGTTACGCCAGGGGTGACCGTGGTGTGGCCGCCGATCCAGACGGTGTCAGGGGTTCCGGAAATCGATTAGTGCGAACCGCCGGGGCCGCGGCGGTCCGAATCGAGTTCGATGTCGACCTGTTCGAGCAGCTCTCTGGCCTCCTCGCGTTTTTCCTGGTGGTCGGCGAGGAACTCCTTCATCAGCACGGCAGCCTGCTCTTTGCAGTCGCCACAGAGTCGCTCGCCGCCGACACACTCGTCGTAGACTTTCTTGGCGAACGCATCATCATCTTGGGCCAAGAGATAGGCGTACAGTTCGTACACCGGGCAGTCGTCAGCCTCGCCACCCAACTCTCGCTGGAGTTCGGCTGTTTCGCGGCCGCCAGTGGTCGCTGATTTGACCTTATCGTAGCCGTCTTCAGGATCGTCAAGCAGGCTGATGTGACTCGCCGGAATCGACGACGACATTTTGCCGCCCGTGAGGCCGGTCATAAACCGGTGGTAGATCGACGAGGGTTGGATGAAGCCGTAGCCACCGGTGTCGACCTCCACCTCACGAGCCAGCGATTCGGCCTCGCCAAAGTCGAGATCGAAAGCGTCGATATGCCCCTCATACACCCGTTTTTCGCCCTCGATGGCCTCGATCATCGCCTCAAAAGCCTTGTCTGGGCCGTGACGGTGGAAAAAGCGAACACGTGGCCGAACTGGCTCCATCCCGGCCTCCGAGAGTTTGTCGACCGCCGAGGCGCGTGCGGCGGTGCGTTCTGAGTCGACCTCGTGGTCGGCGAGCCAGTCGGCGGCGTCCTCACAGCGAACCAGCTCATCGTCCCCGAGTTCGGCAGCGAGGGTGTCGTAGGCCCGCCGAATCAGCTCGCCTTCGACGGCATCTGTCTCGAAACTCGCGTAGGCTTCGGTGACCTTGAAAAACCGCATTCGGACCGAGAGATCCCGTGCGAGTCGGACGTGGGGGTCCTGATCCGGACCGACCGGGATGACGGTGGGTTTGGGGCCGTCGACCAGTTGTGGGTAGAGCATGTCGGCCATCTGGGTGACGACGCTCTGCATGTGGCTCACGTTGGTCTCGCCGTCGAAGCCGTAGATCGAGGCGAACTCCGCGAAGCGAGCCTTCGAGCCGAGTTCAAACGCCAGATCCTGTAGCTCGCGGTTCTGCGATTGGCGATACAGGGTCCCGTCCTCGGGATCGAAGCCGAGCGCCAGCAGACTGAGCAGGTAGCTCTCGGCGTGTTCGTCGATCTCGTCCCAGCCCATCCCGCGGGCGGAGTGGGCCTCCAAGTCGGCGATCAGGCCATACGCGTCGGCACCCTGCTGTTGGTGCCAGATGATCTCGTCGAAAACGAGCTTGTGGCCGATGTGTGGGTCACCTGTGGGCATGAATCCCGAGAGGACGGCAGCGGGCTCGTCGTTCGAGAGGGCTTCGGCGACCGGGCTATAATCGCGGTGGCCGAAGATAACCCCCCGGCGCATCAGGTAGTGTGGATTGGGAACGTCGGGGAGGATCTCGTCGAACTCCTCGATACCGAACTCCTCGAACAGTTTGCGGTAGTCGGCGACCGTCGACGATCCCCAGGGGTCGATGGTGGTTTCATCTACGCCGCCGTCTGTCAGCGGCGTGGCTCCTGATCCAGTGCCACCATCGTCGGTCCGTGGTGTCTCGTCGTCGGTCATGGTGTCAGGCGACTCACGGTGAGCCACTCTATGTCTCCGTTGGCTCCGGTCAGCGCAAAAACCATTCGTTTCCGGACCCCTCCGGCGAGCCGCACGTCCAGCGATAGCTCGCGCGGATCGAACGCGTGGTCGGCCTTGAGGACTCGTACGAGACACTCCGAGTGTGGCAGCTCGTCGACCGACTCGACCGTATTGTACGTTCGAAAGTCCGCGCCGAACTTGTAGCCCGTTTTGGGGACGACTTGCTGGCTCCGCAACGCGCGGTAGACCGCCAGTCGGCGGTCGAACCGCTCGCCTTCGACCGCACGCCCACGCTTGCGGATTGCCTCGATAGCAGGGCCGTCGACGCTGTTCAAATAGAGATGGCCATCGGCGGCGAGTCCGGCAGCCTCGACCAACGAGAGTTGGACGGCCGAGTCGACGATGGCTTGGCGGGCGGTCAGCGGCTGGCCGTAGAAACCATGCTCGTAGAACTCCTCGGGCGCTTCCCAGACGACGACTCGGTCATCAATCAGCGAGCCTGACAGCGAGTCGGGCGGCTGGTAGGTCGTCCCTCCCTCGAAGTGGGGGGTGGCGGTTTCCAGATAGGAGATCTCGCTTTCCTCGTCGACGACGGCGAGCGTCACATCTCCCATGTCACGTGCAGGGATCGAGGCTCGTTCGCCGACCACGACGATCCGATGGGCTGGCTCGCCGTCGCCGGGTTTGGTGCCACGAGGGTAGACGGTGAAATCGGTCCAAGAGTTGTCGTCGGCTCCAGGCCACCCCTTGCGGGCGGGCGAGAGATAGAAGCCTCGGTCGCGGAGTTCGGCGTAGACGAGGAATCGGAGCGCAAAGCGGTCGACCGCCGCGGCGGAGGCGACAAAAAAGGCCTGGAAGTCGAGGTGGCGACCATCGCCGGCGTGGTCGACGATGTGGTCGAGATCACCGCGGAAAAGCAGATGGGCTGCTTCGACACGCGAAACGCGGATCGAGTTGCCGCCGTCGGGGGTGCCGTAGCCGCGGGCGTCGTGGAACTGCTGGCGGGCGTTGCCAGCGATCTCGACGACACCGTCGCGAAGCTGTCCGTTCATACTCGTTCGGTGATTGGCTGGCCAAAAGAGACTGCGGTTCGACGATCGGTTTCGGTAACACTAGTGTCACTGTCGACATTATATAAACCGGGAGGGTTGGGAACGTATGGCACGCGAAGTGACCCACGACCAGCCGGGACCGTACGTTGTCGGCGAGGACGAACTAGCCGAAGAGGGCGGCACCGTCGCCTTCTGCCAGTGTGGGCTGTCGGCCAACAAGCCCCACTGCGATGGCTCGCATGGAGTGGTCGCCGACGAAGACGACGGCGTTGTTTATAAATACGACAACGATGACGACGAAGGCGAGCGAACCGTCGTCAGCGACGACTGAGTCGCAGGCTGTTTTTGAATAGCCCGGCTATAGGTAAGTAAGCCGACGCCAGCGGAACGCAGTCGAATCCGATACCAGCAGCCGCAACGCTCGATAGCAGTTGTAGAATGTAACCACGTTACAATACGAACCACTATATTTCTCGATCTATATGTGGTCGTATGGCAGAACAGCAGCAAACGGCCGTCGACGATTCGCCGTGTCCGGTGATCGAGTCGCTCGACGAGATCGGTTCCCAGTGGCGGCTGGCGGTGCTCTACGACCTACAGGACGGCGAAAAGCGGTTCAACGAACTCAAACGGTCGACCGGCGCGAACTCGCGGACGCTCTCGCGTGTCTTGGACGACCTCCAGGAGACCGAGTACGTCTCACGTCGGTTCGAGGAGGACAAGCCGATCGCGACCTACTACTCGCTGACCGAGAAAGGCGAGTCGCTGTGTCCGGTGTTCGACGAGATCAAAGCCTGGTCCGCCGAGTGGCTGTAGCAGGGGACCGAACACGAACGCAGACCGAGGAGTAGGTTTTTGCGCCGCCGAGACAGCGATACGGTATGCGCGCAGCACGATTCTATGGCCCGAGCGATATCCGCGTCGACTCGGTCGACGAACCCACACTCGATGCAGCGACGGGTGCGATCATTCGAGTAACCCATACTGCGATCTGTGGCTCGGATCTCTGGTTCTATCGGGGCGAAAGCGACCGCGATGTCCCCTCTCGCGTCGGCCACGAGCCGATGGGGATCGTCGAGGAAGTCGGCGAAAGCGTGGTTTCGGTCGAACCGGGCGACCGCGTGTTCGCTCCGTTCGTTATAAGCTGCGGGCGGTGTGAGTTCTGTCGGAAGGGACTCCACACGTCCTGTCTCAACAGCGACAGTTGGAACGGAGCCAACGGTGGCGCACAGGGCGAATACGTCCGGTGTCCAGAGGCCGACGGCACCCTCGTTCGGGTACCTGACCGCCACGCCGACGACGAAGACACCCTGCGGTCGATCCTGCCACTCACGGACGTGATGGCCACGGGCCACCACGCCGCCGTCAGCGCTGGCGTCGAAGCTGGCTCTACCTGTGCAGTGGTCGGCGACGGCGCAGTCGGTCTCTGTGGCGTCCTCGCTGCCCGTCGGCTCGGAGCCGAGCGAATCATCGCCATCGGGCACCACGAGGATCGCCTCGAACTCGCCGCGGAGTTCGGCGCGACCTACCTCGTAAGCGAACGCGGCGAGGCGGCGGTCGACCGCATCCAGGAGTTGACCAACGGCGGTGTCAACCACGTCCTGGAATGCGTCGGTGCCACGTCGTCGATGGAAACCGCCCATGGGATTGTCCGTCCGGGCGGCACCGTTGGCTACGTTGGCGTCCCACACGGCATGGGCGAGGGGCTGGATCTCGAACCGTTCTTCCGTGGCAACATCACGCTCAACGGTGGGGTTGCGCCGGTGCGGGCCTACGCCGAGGAGTTGTTGGCTGACGTACTGCAGGGAACGCTCGATCCCTCGCCGATCTTTACGAAGACCGTCGACCTCAACGGGGTCCCGGAAGGGTATGCAGCGATGGACAACCGCGAGGCGATTAAAGTGTTAGTCAAACCCTAACGGCCTGACTGAGCCGACTCCGTCGAGGCGTTGTCAGCCGTACACCGACCGTTGAGACACCGTTCGCCCGAAGCGGTTCGGAACCGTGGCAGGCCGCACTCACAGTCGCCAGTCACGACGCCGGATGGAAAGGAAAACGAGGTCTCACAGGTCGGGTAGTCGTCACACCCGAGGAAAATGCGGCCGTCTGGGCTCCGAACACGGAGTGGCGAGCCACAGTCGGGACAGGTCCATTCCTCGTCGAAGCTCTCGCGGACGGCCGTCGACAGCGACTCGCAAGCGTAGTCGACACAGAGGTCGAACGACTCGCCACGGGCGACGCGAATCTGTGGGAGCCCACAGTCCTCACACGACGAATCGAGAACGGTCGCTCCGGTAGGCAACCCGAACCGCTCTTCGCAGCTGAGACACTGAACCTCGTCGCGGGATCTGACAAGCGGCCCAGCACAGCGCCGACAGCGCCCAACCGGGACACCGGCTTCGGAGACGGTGAACGATTCGAGTCCGGCCGCCGAGTTGGAGGTCACTAACAACTCTTGGCTATCGGCGTGAGCTCGAAGGCTGAAATGCGTGCCATCGTGCTCGATCGTGACTGAATCGGGGCGAGTAAGCCACGCGACCGGCTGGTAGCCATCCGCATCGTGGACCAACACGGTGTGATCGGGTTTGACGAGAACCACGACGTGGCCTCGCTGAATGCGATCGCGGGTTCCTTCGAACCGAACGGTACAGTCGCCGGCGAGAATCCGGGTTTGCGGGGACATAGCGCCAGGGCATCTGGCCTTTTGGCTTCTAAACTCTCGGCCGAGACTCTTTATCCGAAGCCACATATCAGACAGTATGGATTCCAGCAAGGGTGAGAGCACAGCCGTGTTGTTCGATATGGACGGCGTAATCGTCGACTCCGAGCGTTATTGGCGAACCGAACAGCCCGAGCACATCTTTCCAGCGACGCTCGACGGCGAACACCCCGATCTCGACGAGACGACCGGGATGAACTACCGGGAGATCTACGACTATCTCGACGAGCACTACGAGACGACAATCAGCGAGGAGGAATACATCGAGATCTTCGATGCGACCGCCCGCGAGATCTACAGCCAGCGGGTCGCCCTCCTCGATGGCTTTCACGACCTTGTTTCGGATCTTCAATCGCGGGGCGTCCCGGTCGCCATCGTCACCTCCGCACCGCCAGCATGGCACGGGATCGTCACCGAGCGGTTCGACATCTCGGTCGACGAGACGATCAGCGCCGAGGATATCGACGGCAACGGCAAGCCAGCACCCGACATTTATCAGTACGCCGCCGACGTCGTCGACCGCGAACCGAGCGAGTGTCTCGTGATCGAGGACTCGAAAAACGGCGTCAAGGCGGGCAAGAACGCAGGGATGACCGTGATTGCCTACCGGAGCGGACCGAACGATGACACCGACCTCTCGGCGGCCGACACGGTCGTCGAGAGCGCCGAGTCGCTCCGCGAAGCGATTCGGTCGTGGGTCGACGACGCTTCGATCGAACACTGACCACGACCGAAATCACGACTCGCGGTCAGTAGGTGGTCTCTACTCCAGTTAGTCGACGACTACCGACCGACTCGCCCGCACTGGCGGCAGCGGAAGATCGGGGAACGATACTTCAACAGTGAATTCGAGGTCTTCGGCCGCGCCAAAGACGCCGACGGGGACCGTCGTAGAATCGGATAAATAGCACCGTGTTGTGTTCATTTCAATGTCGTTGACTGTCATCCGAATCCCGACCGATGCGCTTCCGGCGGTGGTGCTGACGGTGATCTCCCGCATCTCGTTTTCGCCGCGGGCGATCGAGTCGGGGAACGCCCCCCAGTCGACGGCGATCCGTGGGAGATCGCGGGCTGATGCGACGATCCGTTCGGCGACGCCAGCAGTGATCCCCGCACGGGTGAGTTCGCCCACTCCGGCGTCGACGACCTCGCTGGGGGTCGTGAGTCCGGCTTGAGCCAGCGTTTCGGCACGGCCCGCCCCGACGCCGTCGATCGCGGTCAGGGCGACCGCCTTCCGCGAGACGCCGTGGTCGACGCGGGCCTCGATCCGGCGGGCCAGATTCGCTGCGCGTGGTCCGGCAAACCGATCGAGGAACTCGTGGAGCGCCGCCAGCAGACGGAGAGCGTTCTGTCGAATTACCCACGCATCGCTCCGGAGTTCGGCTGGCGTCTTGCCGTCCATTCCGGCGTGGAGAATGGCCAGTACCTTCCGGTGGCCGTCTTCGAGGTCGGTCGAGGTGCCGCGGAGTACCTCGTCGACCGCGTCGGTTTCGGCCTGTCGGGCCGAGACGCTGTCGAACTCGTCGGCGCTGGCGACGGTTTCGAGCACGTCGTCGACCGCAATGCGCTCGCGGTCGGCCAGCGCGGCGAAGCGGGTAGCGGTTCCCAACCGGAGGTAGTATTTCGAGGTTAGTGTGCCGATTGGAGTGGCCTCGACACCCAATTGTTCGTCGTCGGTCTCGACGAAGCCGCGGTCGACCAAGGTCTGGAGGGTCGAACTGACGCGCTCGCGAAGGCCGTCGAGGCCGTACTCGGCAGGCTTCGACTGGGCCCGCTGGTAGTAGAAGGTGGTTTCGAGCCAATCCATCACGTCGTCGAGATCCTGAATGGTCCCCATCGCGATCTCGGCGTTGAGATGCGAATCGAGATCTTCTGCTAACCTGGATTCGATCTCCTTGCCCTCCCGGAGCAGTCGACGGTACTTGTCGGCGTCCGCGCGGTCGCAGACCACCCAGCCGTAGCCCACGTCGTCATACCCTGGCCGTCCCGCCCGCCCGAGCATCTGGAGGATGTCAAGCGGGCTAATGTCGACATCACCTTCGAGGGGATCGTGGTATTTAGTATCACGAATGACGACACAGCGGGCGGGGAGGTTGACGCCCCATGCGAGCGTCGACGTTGAGAACAGAAGCTGAATTTTGCCCTCTTTGAACCACTGTTCGACCCGGTTGCGGTCTTCTTTGGCGAGACCAGCGTGGTGGAAGGCCACGCCGTCAGGAACGCCCTTGCGGAGTTTGTCGTTGCTCAGCTCTTTGGCGACGTTGTGAAAGTCGTAGTCGCCGCGAGCACCCATCGGGATGTCGCGTTCGGCGATCACGTCACGGGTTTTGGCCGCCGCACGGACCGCGTCCTGCCGCGAGGAGACGAAGACGAGCGCCTGGCCGTCCTCACGGATGTGGGGTTCGGCGATGTCCAGCGCGGCGTAGAGGCGGCGGTACTTGTCGGCGAAGGCGTTGTCGCCGTGGCTGTAGGTCCGGACATCCGAGTGGAGGTCAACCGGACGGTACTCGTCGCCGAACTCGAAGGTCGACTCCGGCGTCGCGTCGAGCCAGCCAGCCACGTCCTCGATGTTCGGCATCGTGGCGGAGAGGGCAACGATGCGTGGATCACACAGGCGGCGGAGCCGCGAGATCGTGGCTTCGAGAACGCCGCCCCGCCCATCCGAATCGAGCAGGTGGACCTCGTCGACGATGACGCAGTCGACCCCCGTGATGAAGGAGTAGCGGGGCGAATCGTGCTTGCGAGTCGCCGAGTCGGTTTTTTCGGGCGTCATCACCAGAATGTCGGCGCGTTCGGCGCGGCGGGGGTTGAGATCGCGTTCGCCGGTGACGACGTAGACAGAATAGCCCAGTTCTTCGAACCGGTCCCACTCGGCCTCTTTTTCGTTGGTGAGCGCGCGCATGGGCGCGATGAACAGTGCCGTGCCGTCGTCTCGGAGGGTGCGGCAGATGGCGAGTTCGGCGAGGGCAGTCTTGCCGGAGGCGGTGGGCGCACTGGCGACGACGTTTTCGTTGCTGTCGAGGATGACGGGCAGGGCCTCCCGCTGCATCCGGTTGAACTCCTCGAAGCCGAAGGCGTCGGCGAAATCGGGGACCGCTTCGGCGACCTTCACGTCGACTCACCGGCAGAGCGCCTCATTGTTGTGTGGGGCGGGCCGGGCAATCAAAGGCGTTTCCTTCCAAACGAAGCGACCGATCCGCACGCTTTTGCTGGCCGCGACTGAATATCGGACATGGCACGCCGTCGACGCAAGCCCGACTGGCTCAAGATGCGACCGCCGTCAGGCCAGCGCTTCGCGTCGATCAAGTCGACGCTCCGGGACCGAAACCTCCACACGGTCTGCGAAGAGGCCAACTGTCCCAATTTGGGCGACTGCTGGTCGGGCCGCGATGGACCGGGGACGGCGACGTTCATGCTGATGGGTGACCGCTGTTCGCGTGGCTGTAATTTCTGCGATGTCCAGACCGGAGGAATGGAGCCGCTCGATCCCGAGGAACCGGCCAACGTCGCGGCAGCGGTCGACGAAATCGGCCTCGACTACGTCGTTCTTACCTCCGTCGACCGCGATGACCTGCCAGATCAAGGTGCGGGCCACTTCGCCCAGACGATACGCGAGATCAAGGAGCGTGATCCGTCGATCCTCGTCGAGGTGCTGATTCCCGATTTTCAGGGCGAACCCGATTTAGTTCGGAAGATCATCCGCGCCGAGCCAGACGTGATCGCCCACAACATCGAGACCGTCGACCGACTCCAGTGGCCTGTCCGCGATCGACGGGCGAACTACGACCAGAGCCTTGATGTGTTGGAGCAAGTCGACCGCGAGTCCGATATTTACACCAAAACGAGCCTGATGCTCGGCGTCGGCGAGTACGCCCACGAGATCTATCAGGCCCTTTCTGATCTGCGGGAGGTGGGCGTCGACATCGTCACGCTCGGACAATATCTCCAGCCGTCGCGGTCACATCTCGACGTGTTTAGTTATGTGCACCCTGACGCATTCGAGACGTGGCAGGCCGTCGCCGAAGACGAGTTAGGCTTTCTCTACTGCGCCTCTGGGCCGATGGTTCGGTCGTCGTACAAAGCGGGTGAGCTGTTCGTCGACGCGCTGTTGCGTGAGGGTCGGAGCGTCGACGAAGCGCGGGCGGCTGCGGCGGCCGCTGAATAAGGGCGAGCCCGCCTCACTCCGCGCCGGCCGATTCGGTTAGTGTCGACAAAATCTCCGCGCCGTGTTCGAACATGAGCAAATGGCCCTCATCGTCGAAGATGTGGGCGGTACAATTCGGGAGTTCGTCGGCCATGTAGGTCGCCATCCCCACTGGAACATTCGTATCCTGTTTGCCGTGCCAGAGGTCGACGGGCACCGACACCTCGTCGAGATCGAACCCCCATGGTCGACTGAAGATCCGACTGTCTCGGACGTATCCCTTCGCTCCCTGCCGAACCGCCTCCGAGAAATCCTGCCGAAAGACGGCGTGGACCGCGGGCCGCTTAACGACCGCCTCGTCGACAGCAGCAAAGCGCTCGCCGAACGCGTCGACGGCCGCGTCGGGATCGTTCCGTATCTTTCGGACGATCGGCCACACCATCAGATACGGAACGAATGGGAGCCGGGCGACGCGGAGCCCGAGGCGATTTTTGAACTCCATGCCGTCGGTCGCTCCCGGCGGCGTCACCGGCCCGATCCCGTTGATAACCACGACGTTGGTCACCCGTTCGGGGAGGCATGCGCCACAGGCCAGCGCATGAGGGCCACCGCCCGAAAGGCCCGCCACGGCGAACTCGTCGACCCCCAGTTGGTCTACAGCCTCCCGAACGTCCTCTGGCCAATCGATGAGTTCACGGCCCGGTTGGTGAGTCGAACGCCCGTACCCCGGGCGTTCGAGCGTGATCTGTCTAATTTCGTGGGTTTCGAGCAGTGACGGGTCGTGATGGCGGATGTATCTCGATCCCGGCGAGCCGTGGCAAAACACCAGTGGCGTCCCGTCGGCAGGGCCGTAGGTGGCGTAGCCGAGCGTCCGGCCGTCCGACAGCGTGAGCGTCCCGTCGGTCGACGGCGGGGGAACTGTCGAGGAGTCGTCGGCGTCTCGGTGGCGCTTCTCGCTCGGTTCGTGGTCGACATCGGATGCCACGCTTTCAGTCATTAGCTTCTGTTTATAATACTATATATTATAATTCCGCAATTTGGAGATGCATACGTATGTTCGGTGATCGACAACGGTGGATTGAGAACCGCAGAATCGTAATCGAAGACGCCGAGTAAGACGCAATTACTCGTCTTCGAGTGCGTCGTAGATCTCTCGATTCGCATCGCGGTCGGCACTGGCAACTCGCTGGACGAGTTCCCGACGAATGTCATCCATCACCTCGTCGAGCGGCGACGGGGCGTCGGTTGTGTCCTCAGTCGACATGTATGAATCGTAAGTCCGAACGTGGTTAACCGTTCGGGTCGGATGAATCGTCGATCAGTTGGTCGATTCCAAACTGTATGAAATCCTCTCGCCAGGCTTCAATCTCGTCGGCCACCTCCAGGTGGTCCGTCTGGGACTGGAGATATTCGATAGTTTCCCGCGTATCGACGGCCTGCTGGTCGGTTCCGAACCGCTTCAGCACGGTTCTAATCTCCGCATCGTAGCTGAACCGATACCCATTGAGGAAATAAAACACGACCGTCGTGTTCAGCGCGGTGCGTTTGTTCGCGTCCACGAACGGGTGGTTAGCGACGAGCAACCGTAGCAGGTGAAACGCTTTCTCGTGGATCGTTTCCGATGCGGTTCCAAAGTTACCGTCTTGGATGTAGGTCAGTGCAAACTCGATGTCCCCGCGGTTGCGCACACCGTGATGCGTCTCGGCGTATTCCGAGACGATATCGTTGTGGATAGCGACTACGTCCTCGACTGACGGATACCACAGGGATCCACCCATTCACAGATCCTCAGAGACGGTCCAGTGTAACCCTTGCTGTCGGGAGTCGTCTCGCGCCGACAAATTTGGATCGAGGTACGTCGCCAGCCACCAAATAGCGAGACACCAGTCACTGACCCACCGCAGGCACGAACTGCCCTGTCTCGCGGCGAATGCCGACCACCAACACCACCCCAGCAACCACCGGCATGACTGCACAGACCACATAAATCGGGACGAAGCCGACGCTGTCGACCAGCGGCAACGTCACGATCGGTCCCAATCCACCCCCGATGTCTCCAAACACGTTGTTCGTCCCGACGGCCCGGCCCATCTGCTCGGTCGGCGTGAGATCCGCGAGAAGGGCCATCAGCGGGCCGCTCGTCCCGCCCTGTCCCGCGCCGATCGCCAGACAGGCGACCGTGAGAAGCCCCACCGAATCGGCCGACGCCAGCAGCAGAAACCCGACGGTCGTAACCGCGAGGAACACAGCCAGAATCGGCACCCGCGAGCCCCGACGGTCGCTCACGTAGCCACCGAGAAACATACACGCCCCCGCCGACAGCACCGTGACGGCCATGAATATTCCCGAGGAGCCCTGCGGCCCAAGCCCGAAGACGAAGACGTCGATCGCTGGGAGAAACAGGACGAGCGTGGCGAACAGCGCGCCGATGTAGACGAAAAAGACGACGAAGTTGGTCACGCCCACCGTCAGCGTCGACGGCGCGGTGTGGATGTCCCACGGCGGCACCGAGGTGTCCTCGTTGTCGACGTGCGTCTCGGGGATGATGAAATACGACAGCACAGTGGCGATGAACGCGAACGTTGAGGCGAGGCCGAATGCGGCGAGCGTGCCGACGAGTTCGCTGACGACGCCGCCGAGGACGACGCCCGTCGGAAACCCAAAGAGCAGGCCGCCGCGGATCAGCCCCATGTTGGTCCCTCGAGAACCGGTGTCGCTGAGGTCCGAGGCGATGGTGTAGGCCGTCGCAAAGACGAGCGCGCTGCCGACACCCCAGCCGATCCGCGCGACCAGAAACCACACCTCCGGCAGCGGCGCGAGCAGGGCGATCACGTAGCCCAGCGTGCCGACGCTCTGGATCAGCATGCCGACGACGAAGGGGGTCCGCGTGCCGATTCGGTCGACCAGACTCCCGGCGGGTGCGTTGGCGAGCAGCCGCGAAAAGCGATTGGCACTCAGGATGACGCCGACGACGAACGGCGATATGTCCAGGACCGCCCCCAGATTGGGGAGAATCGGGAAGACGACGCCCCCGCCGAAGCCGATGAAGAAGGTGCTGACAATGACTGCAAGAAGGACCGTCGACCCCTCGCCGCCGAGGTGTTGGAGGCGGTCTGCGAGCCCACCAGTGGCTCGTTTCATGGCGTCGACTCCATACCGAATCGAGGTACGCGGCGCGTATAGGCGTGTATATCCACGGCCGACACAGCTGTCAGTAGACTATAGAGTAGTATGGGGTTGTCTGGAGACGTATTAGCGCAGTACTACCGGCATGAAGCCCATATAGGCAGTTATATTTCTATTATAAATCGCTTTAATAAAAGTCGCCCCTGCTACAGACGATGGCATCAGACGGAGAGAGCCGATCCGAGTTCGTATCGCGAAGAAAGTTCATCGTCGCTTCGAGTGCGGCGGGCGTCGCCGGGCTCGCTGGCTGTACCGGCGGCGAGAGCGATGAGGGCGGCGACGACGGAAGCGAGGAATCGAACACCGCAGACGGCAGCGAGGGCGGCGACAGCGAGCCGCTGACGGCCGACGGCTCCTCGACGGTCTACCCGATCACGAGCCAAGCGGGCTCGCTGTGGAATGGCAACGCCCCGGCCGACGACGAGGAGTACTGGGGTCCAGACCAGTACGGCTACGACACTGACGAGAACATGGCCGACTACTGGGCCGGAATGTACGGCTTCGAACCCAGCGGCGAGGATGGCACCCCGCCGTTCCCCACAAGCATCGGCCTCAACCACACCGGTGTGGGCCTCGAAAAGCTCGAAAACGGCCAGGTCGACATCGGCGACGCCAGTGCGCCGGTCAGCGCGGAGTTCCCCGACCGCGATGAGGAGGAGCTCGAACCGTTCACCGACCACGTCGTCGGCGTCGACTCCCAGCCGCTCGTCGTGAGCCCAGAGATCTACGACGAGGGCGTCACCTCGTTGACCCTCGAAGACGTCCAGGGAATCTACCGCGGCGAGGTCACCAACTGGGAAGAAGTCGGCGGTCCCGACCGCGACATTCAGGCAATCGGTCGCTCAGAAGGGTCGGGGACCGACACCTCGTTCCGGAACAACGTGCTGGGTGACCCCGACGCCTCGATGGACGGCGTCGACAGCCGACGCGGTGAGAACCAGCAGGTCCAGACAGATGTTTCGAACTCCGACAACGCGATTGCATACATCGCGCTGGCGTTCGTCGAGGAGGGCTCGACGCCCGCAGTCGATCTCGAAATCGACGGCGAGATGTACGAGTTCCCCGACGACTTCGGCTCGCTCGATTATCCGCTGTCACGGGCACTCCACACCTACACGTGGGACGGCACCTCCGAGAAGGAGGCGGCGTTCATCCGGATGCTGCTGAGCGAGTACGGCCAAGAGAAGTTCGTCGAGCCCGCCGACTACCTCCCGCTGACCGACGAGCGTCGCGAAGAAGAAATCAACAAGCTACCCGACCCCTCGAACTGAACGCGGCGACCGACGACTGACTACGAAATTTATTGATAATGGATATTACACATGACTGACGTATCACGGTTCAGCCGTGGGCAGCGATTGGGTTGGATCACCGAATCAGATAGCACGCTCGTCGGACTGGCTGGGCTCGGCAGTGGCTGTCTGCTCGCGACGTTCGTCCTGTTCCTGCTGAACTCGGCGGTCGCGGTGGTTCCCTTGATCGGCTTTCTGGTGACGACCGGCTACGGCTGGTACGCTCACCAGGCCGAAACCGCACGTGCGCTGACGTTCCTCGCGACCGCCTCGACGATCATAATTCTCGGGCTGATCACGGTGTTCGTCTTCTACGAAGCCCTGCCGGTGTTCCAGCGCATGGGGCTCCGACTGTTCGGCTTCACCGAACCCGTCGACGTCTTCGGCGTAACGATCATTCCGAGCGTCGAGAACTTCTGGAGCACCAGCCAGCACACCTACTCGCTGGTTCCGATGATCTGGGGGACGTTCGTGACAACGTTGCTGGCGACGGCGATCGCCGCCCCGCTCGGCATCGCTGCCGCGCTCTTTCTCGCCGAGATTGCCCCGCCGCTTGTCCGCGAGACGATCAAACCCGGCGTCGAGATTCTGGCGGGAATTCCCTCGATCGTCTACGGCTACCTCGGCTTCGTCACGCTGAACCAGTTCTTTTACCAGAATTTCGAGATGGCGAACCTGGGGAGCCTGTTTCTGGTGGGGCTCGTCATCGGACTGATGGCGCTGCCGACGGTGGTCTCGGTGGCCGACGACGCGCTCACGAGCGTGCCAGACAGTATGCGTGACGGCGCGATCGCACTCGGGCTGACCGAGTGGCAGACGATGAAGTCGATCACGCTCCCGGCGGCGCTCTCGGGGGTTTCGGCCGCCGTGTTGCTCGGTGTCGGCCGAGCGGTCGGTGAGACGATGGCTACGACGGTCATTCTCGGCCACAGCCAGCGACTCCCCGATCCGCTTCAGGACGTGTTCGACAACACCGAGACGCTGACGAGCCTGATCGCCAGTCAGTACGGTAACGCCGACGGCCTCCACATGAACGCGCTGTTCACCGCCGGCGTCGTGCTGTTCGTGACGGTGCTGATTCTCAGCATCGCCGCCCGACGCATCGAGCTTCGGATGGAACGAAAGCTCGGAGGAAGCCAATGAGCTACCGGACTGATTCCGACACCGCACTGGTCGTCGACGGAACGAGCACGCCCGAGCGGATTGCCGCTGGCGTCGTCGGACTCGGGCTCGTAACGGCCGTGTTCTCGGTGTTGAGTCTCGTTCGGATCGTCACCGAGGAGACGCTCGTCCTCGGCATCGGCCTCTACGAGTTCCTCGCGGGGGGACTGCTGGCGATGGGCGTGCTCACGCTCGTCCTCGGTGTCGGCTCGTGGACCGGTCGGTTCGAGACGACACCCGATGCGACGCCAGGGCTCACCACGGCGGCGCTGTTCGGTCTCGGGGCGGCGGTCGTCGCTGGCTTTGCCGCCTCGCAAGCGTTCGGTCTTCCCACAGTCGGCTGGCTCGGGGTCGCTATCGTTACTGGCGGGCTCACACTCGTCGGCGTTGCGCTCGCACCCGAAGACATCGGGTCGACCCTGCCCGCTGGCGGGGCGGCCATCGTCGCTGGCGGATTCGTGCTCGGCGGCGTCCTGACGCCCGCGTTCTCGTGGGAGCCGGTCGGCTTTTCGGCGACGTTCACCGGCTCGATCGTTATTCCGGTGGTCCTCGGCGTGACCTCACTAGTCACGATGTGGGCTGGCGCGAAAGCCTACGAGGGGTACGGCAGCCAGGGTCGACAGACTGCTGGCTACCTGTTGGTGGGAATCAACGCGGTCGGAATCATTCTCGTGCTGGTCGGCCTGCTGTTGTTCATCGCGTCGAAGGGCGTCAGCCCTGCCTTTGAGGGCTTTTCGCTGTATCCGTTCGAGTGGCCGTTCGTCACTAACGGCTACTCGTTCCGGCCCGAGGTCATCAACGGCGTCTTCCCCGCGATCATGGGGACAATCTGGCTCGTCATCGGCGCGGTGATCACCGGCGTTCCGCTTGCGGTTGCGGCGGCGATCTTCCTCACCGAGTACGCCGAACAGGGCCGCTTTGTTGGCGCGGTCGAGATCGCCACAAACGGCCTCTGGAGTACGCCCAGCGTCGTGTATGGACTGTTCGGCTACGCCTTCCTCGTGCCTCGCCTCGGGGGGTCGACCTCACTCATTACCGGTATGCTCGTTCTCGGATTCATGCTACTGCCGCTGTGTCTGATCACCTCCCGCGAGGCGATCAAGGCGGTACCCGACGAGTACCGTGATGCGAGTGCGGCCCTCGGCGTGAGCAAGTGGGAGACGATCAAAAGCGTCGTGCTCCCGGCGGCGATGCCCGGCGTGCTCACGGGCGTCATCCTCGGTGTCGGCCGGATCGCCGGCGAGACCGCGCCGATTTTGCTGGTGATGGCCGGCGGGCTCCGTGATGGCGCTCCCGAGGTGTTGGGGTCGTTCGAGTTCACGAGCACTCCACCGTTCGTCGCCAACAGTGCGCTGCTCGAAAGCGCACCGGCGCTGCCCTACCAGCTGTACGCGACGATCACCGCGGGCGTCTCGGCCGACAACGCCGCTGATTTCGGCTGGGCGACGGCGTTCATTCTACTGCTGGTCGTGCTGTCATTCTATGCGATCGGCATTTTCTCGCGGCTCTACTTCCGACGGAGGCTCAACTCATGACCGAAACAACGACACAGAACACGAAGCGAAGCGAGACGACAAGTGTATCGTACGATAGCCAACGCCATCGTGACCCCGGTGCACAGACACGAGCGACGCCCGAAACGTGGGTCGACTACGAGTTCGACGGCGAGCCCAAACTGAGCGTCGAGTCCCTCGACGTCTACTACGGCGACGATCAGGCGCTCGACGACATCTCGATCGAGATTCCCGAACAGAGCGTCACCGCACTCATCGGACCCTCGGGCTGCGGGAAGTCGACGTTCCTCCGGTGTCTCAACCGGATGAACGACCGGATTCGCGCCGCCGAGATCGACGGCAGTGTGATGTTCGAAGGCAAGGACATCTATCAGGACGGACTGAATCTCGTCGAACTCCGCAAGCGCGTCGGGATGGTGTTTCAGGCACCGAACCCGTTCCCGAAGTCGATTCGGGACAACATCGCGTACGGACCACGAAAACACGGGACTGTCCAAACCGACCTGCTCGCCAAACTGACCGGCCGTGACGACAGCGAGCGCGAGGACGAAATCGTCAAACAGTCGCTCGAACAGGCCGCGCTCTGGGACGAAGTCGAGGATCGACTCGATGACAACGCGCTTGGTCTGTCGGGCGGCCAGCAACAGCGGCTCTGTATCGCCCGGTGTCTCGCGGTCGACCCCGAAGTGATCCTGATGGACGAGCCAGCGAGCGCGCTCGATCCGATCGCGACCGCCAAAATCGAGGATCTCATCGCGGATCTCGCAGAAGAGTATACGGTCGTCATCGTCACCCACAACATGCAGCAGGCCGCCCGCATCTCGGATCAAACGGCGGTGTTTCTGACCGGCGGCCAGCTCGTCGAGTACGGCGATACCGACCAAGTGTTCGAAAACCCACAGAGTCAACGGGTCGAAGACTACATCACCGGCAAGTTCGGGTGAGCAGCGGATGGACACGCGCAAAGTCCAGTCGGTCGGCGGCGGTACCTACACCGTCTCGCTGCCGAAGGCGTGGGGGAAGGAAAACGGGATTTCCCCCGGAGACATCGTCAACGTCCACAACCACCTCGACGGGGTGCTGGTCATCCAACCACAGGAACATGACAACGACCAGCGCCACCCGACAGTCCGGATCGGCTCCAACGAGACTGCCAGGCTCGAACAGACGCTCCGAGCGGCCTACGCCGCCGGTATTAGACAGCTCACACTCGAAGCGACCGACGAGTTCACCGCCGAACAGCGGCGCATCGTCGACGAGGTGTCGACGAACCTGACTGGCGTCTCAGTGGTCGATCGCTCGCCAACCGAGATCGTCGTCAAGGTCCTGTTGGATAGCGACAAGATCTCGGTCAGCCAGTCGGTTCGCCAGCTCAAGTTTGTCGCGCTGTCGATGCACGAGATGGCAATGGATGCGGTCACCGCCGACGTGACGCCAACCAACATCGTAACCCAGGACGATCAAGCTGACCGTCTGTCGGCGATGGTCGACCGATCGTTCATCCGGGGTCAAGCCCGTCTCGACGAGGTCGACGCGCTGGGCTACGGCCGCCCGGCACTGTACGAGCTGTGGGGGACGACGCGCGAACTCGAACGGGTCGCCGATCACGCCGAAACGATCGCCTCGATCGCCCCGGAACTAACACCTCGGAGCGACGACCCACTACTCAGCGAGATCTGTCGGATCGGCGGTGAAACGCGCGAACTCGTCTCGGACGCGGTCGGGCTGATCGTCGACGAGCCTGACGCCCGAGCAGCCCACGAGCTACTGGCGGCCCGTGACGACCTTCGTGAGACGATCAGTGCCAAGTGGGCAGACGAGCCCGCGGCAATGGGGCGGCTATGCTACAGCGTGCGACGGACGGTCGAACACGGCGGTAATATCGCGGAACTCTGCCTACAGCGTGCAATCCGGCTCCGAGAGTCGACCGAGCCATCGGAAGAGTCGGCCTCCGACATCAGCCCTCCACAGTAGGCAAACGCCCCACAACGACTTTGCCCGGATAGCTCGAACAGCTACTATGGTCAATACGAAAACCCTACTTAAAGCGACGGGCGTTCTCCTCGTTGCGTTCGTTCTTATATCAATCGTGTGGACCATTGTCAGTGTCCTCTTCGGTGCGGTGGCGTGGGCAGTCATGATGGCGATCCGGCTGCTGGTGATCGCCATCGTACTGTACGGCGTCTATTGGGCCTATACAACGTTTGTCTCTGGCTCCAAGTCGACCGCGCGCTCGCGTGAAAAAATATTCGAGCGGTAGAGTGTATGTAACCGGTAGTGCTTTGATCGGTAGCGCATTTGTAACCGATACTGCCTCCCCATAAGACTGTTCACAGGTAGTGCTGGCGGCTCAAACCGACGAACCACGGTTTATATTGCCAACCAGCCGAACCTCGGTTCCATACTGTCCGCCAGCCGAACGAGCCCCAACAGAAACCGAACGAAACCCGAACGAAAACCGAACCGCAGGTAGTATCCCACACGTCGACGATACATAGCATATGACAGGCAACGTATTCACGCTCCCGGAGCTCGGCGAGAGCGACAGCGGCGAACTGGTCGCGTGGCTCGTCGACGCTGGCGAGACGGTCACCGCCGACCAGCCCGTCGCCGAAGTCGAAACCGAAAAGTCGGTCGTCGAAGTCCCGATCTCCGAAAGCGGCACCGTGACTGAACTACTCGTCGACGAGGGCGAGACCGTCGCAGTCGGTGAAGAAATCCTCCGTATCGAGGTCGACGAGACGGCAACGGAGCCAGCCACCGCCAACAGCGAGGCCGATGAAGAGGGCGGAGCCGATAGCGAAGCCATGCCGAAACCGACCGACCAGCCGGTCGACGAGGTCACGGTTTCGGAGCGGGTGTTCGCGCCGCCGCGAGCCCGACGGCTGGCCCGCGAACTCGGTGTCGACATCAGCAGCGTCGACGGCTCGGACGAGAGCGGCCGCATTAGCGAGGACGACGTTCGTACGGCCGCCGAGAGCGAAGGCGAAAAGGAAGACGAGACGACCGGACCCAAACCGTTCTCGCCGAGCGGGAAATCGGCGGTCTCGAAAGACGGCGAGGCGATCAGTGGCGCGGGCATGACAACGAAAGACGAGACGACCGGACCCAAACCGTTCACGCCGAGCGGGAAGTCGGCCGTCTCAAAGGCCAGCGGTGCAGCCGACGCCGCGACAGCCGAAGAGGAAGTCGAAACGATACGGTCGACCTCCGCGCTCGCCCACGCCGCACACTACGACACAGCCATCGTCGACGACCTCACGGAACTCCGGGCGGAACTCGAACCCCACGCCGCCGACCACGGTGTGACACTGAGGCTCCTCCCGCTGGTTATAAAAGCGGTCGTCCGAACGTTGGCCACGGTTCCGATGCTCAACGCCACGGTCGACGACGAGGGCAAGACAGTCGACGGCGACGGGTATCAGATCGGCATCGCCGTCCCCACCGACGATGGCCTCGTAGTGCCGGTGGTGCGAAACGCCGACGAGAAGACGGTCCTCGAACTCGCCGGGGAGATCAGTGATCTCGTCGACCGGGCCCAAGCGGGGGATCTGACCGCCACGGAGACGAAGGGCGGGACGTTCACCGTGACGACTGTCGGCGCGATCGGCGACGAGTACGCGACGCTGCCGATCGACGAATCCCAGACGGCGAGTCTTGTACTCGGTGCAATCGAACCGCGGCCCGTCGTCGACAACGGCGCGGTCGTCGCCCGCGAGACGCTGCCGGTGTCGCTGGCGGTTGATTCGAGCGTGGTCGACAGCACCGAGGCGGCGGCGTTCGTCGAGCAGTTACTCGGCTATCTGGAGTCGCCGAACCGGCTGCTGTTGACCTCGGCGTAAGGGCCGGGATTTTACCCCCACACACTGAACAGCGAGTATGGTCGACGCAGACACAGCAACCGAACTGGTAGTGATCGGTGCGGGGCCGGGCGGCTACGTGGCCGCCATCCGCGCTGCACAACACGATCTCGATGTCACGCTCATCGAAAAGAACGCCTTCGGCGGCACCTGTTTAAATACTGGCTGTATCCCCTCGAAAGCCTACATCACCGCCACAGATGTCGCTCACGAAGCCTCGAATGCCGAGATGATGGGCATCTCGGCGAACCCGGAGGTCGACCTCGGGGCGATGAACGAGTGGAAAAACGGCGTCGTCGACCAACTCACCGGCGGCGTCGAAAAGCTCTGCAAGGCAAACGGCGTCCGACTGGTCGAGGCCACTGCGCGGTTCGTCGACGACCACACCGTCGCAATCGAGGGTGGCGACGAACAGGACAGCGAGACCATCGCCTTCGAGAACGCGATCATTGCTACCGGTTCGCGGCCGATCGAAATTCCGAGCTTCACCTTCGCCGACGAGCCGGTCTGGAGTTCGACTGACGCGCTGGCGGCGACCGAGATCCCCGACCGACTAGTCGTCGTTGGTGGGGGGTACATCGGCATGGAGCTCTCGACGGTGTTCGCCAAACTCGGCACCGAGGTCACGGTCGTCGAGATGCTCGACGACATCCTGCCGACCTACGGCAGCGATGTGACCCGGATCATCCGGTCGCACGCAGAAGACCTCGGCATCGAGTTCAACTTCGGCGAAGGGGCCAGCGAGTGGACCGAAACCGACGACGGGATCGCGGTCACCAGCGAGACCGAAGACGGCGAACAGTCGACCTACGAGGCCGACAAGGTGCTCGTGGCCGTCGGCCGCGCCCCCGTCACCGACACGCTGGATCTCGACGCGGCGGGCGTCGAAACCACCGACCGCGGCATCGTGCCGACCGACGACCGGATGCGAACGAGCGTCGACCACATCCACGCGATCGGCGACGTGGCTGGTGATCCGATGCTGGCGCATACGGCCTCGAAAGAGGGGATTGTCGCTGCGGAAGTCATCGCTGGCGAACCGGCCGCGATGGACGTACAGGCAGTTCCCGCAGCCGTGTTCACCGATCCGGAGATCGCAACCGCGGGGATGACCGCCGAGGAAGCCGAGGAAGCGGGCTTCGAGCCAGTCGTCGGCGAGATGCCGTTCCGGGCCTCCGGGCGAGCGCTCACGACGGGCCACACCG
Organism: Halohasta sp. A2; assembly: GCF_056175805.1. Classification (NCBI taxonomy): domain Archaea; kingdom Methanobacteriati; phylum Methanobacteriota; class Halobacteria; order Halobacteriales; family Haloferacaceae; genus Halohasta; species Halohasta sp. A2. The sequence goes on from NZ_JAQFWV010000015.1 coordinate 35,668, forward strand.
ACGGCTTCGTGAAGATCGTCGCCGACGAAGACAGCGGCTTCGTACTCGGTGGAAAGATCGTCGGCCCCGAAGCCTCCGAGCTGATCGCCGAAGTGACGCTTGCGATCGAACTCGGGGCGACGCTCGAAGACATCGGCGCAACGATCCACACCCACCCCACCCTCGCCGAGGCGGTGATGGAGGCCGCCGAGAACGCCGAGGGACAGGCGATTCACACGCTTAACCGGTGAGTAATGCCCATGTCGACCGACGAAGCTATCGGACCACCAGTGTAGACGACGCCTGTGAAACGACCGTCTCGCCGTTGCCCGTTGGCCCGTCCTGATCCTCGGTAGTCATTCTATGTGAATGTATTCGTGTGGTATATATCAACTTGCTGTCGCTCAATACCGGTCGTCAGTTGGTCCGAGACCCCTCCGTTTCATGTGGAGAGTATGAAAAGCTGAGGACTGCTGTTTGGCTGCTGTTCGAGACGAACCGGCGCGTCGACGCGGCCATCGACCGAGAGACCTTCTCGAAGAACCGGCCTACTGGGTACGTTCGACCCGTCTCGGTGTCTCGTTGGTTGGGTCGACAGTGAGCCAGCGTCGGCCAATCAGTCGACCAGGACCCCCTTTATTTCAACTGGAGAAACAGTAGTGTTTCCGTAACGTGGACGTCCGATGCGTTAATCGGGGTCGACGAGTAGCAACGGATATGAACGATCAGCCGCCGGACGAGCAGATCTCACCGCCGCCGACTGCTCGGCCAACAGCAAGAGACGCCGACGAGAATTCGAACGGTGGAGGTATGGACGCTGAAAAGCCCGAAGACACGATTGAACCGCCGACCCGATCGGCGAGAGTCGACACCACCGACTCAGAAGACCGACCTGTTCGGCCACCGGCGGCCGCCGGTGCGGACCGGTCTACTGAAGCGACACGACAGGTCGACCGACCGAAACCCGACAAAGACACCGTCGAGTCGAACTGGTGGTACTGGGTGGCGGCGATCCCGGTCTACGTCGCCGTCGGGTTCATTGCCGGAATCATCGCTGGCGGCCTGTTGCTGCTCGGTTTCATCGTCGACATCGGTGGCGGGATGGGCCTCGGCACCGGGGTGGTTGGCGTACTGATACTGCTCGGATCGCTCGCCTACGGAATCGTCGGCCTCGTGCTCTCGGTGTTGTTTCCGCTGGGCATTTATAAAGACGCGAAGGCAATCGAGGCCGCAACCACACCGTGGGAGCCGGATGCGGTGCTGTATCTGCTTGTTGCAGCCGCCTCAGTCCTGCTGACGGCGTTCACGGTGAGTTTCGTGGTTGCAGTATACTATCTCTACCGGCGACACGAAGTGGTAGGCGTTCCATAACTGGCTGGTTGGACGGGTCGAACCGATCGGGGAACCCCCGTTTGCGTGTGGTTCGGAACCACTATGAAGTAGCCGACAAACTCTGAGCTATGAAGGTATTCGGCTCCAGTGGCGCTCGGGGGGTCGCGGGGACCGACCTCACCCCCGAGTTCGTTCTCCGGGTGGCGCGGGCCGCGGGCACGGTCTGGGAAGCCGACCGGGCCGCGGTCGCCACCGACACCCGGACGACCGGTGGGCTGTTCGCCGATGCGACCGCCGCTGGGCTGGCGAGTGCTGGCCTCGACGTCGACCGACTCGGTACGGCACCGACACCCGCAGTCGGCCACTACTGCGAAACCCACGGGGTACCGGGCATCATGCTGACCGCATCGCACAATCCGCCGGAGTACAACGGCGTCAAACTCATCGGCAGCGACGGCGTCGAACTCACCGTCGACACCCTCGAGCGGATCGAACGCTACGTCCTGACCGAAGAGTTCCAGACCGCCGACTGGCGGTCGGTCGGTGAGACCACAGACGTAAGCGGCGTCAACGACAAGTACATCGACTCACTGCTCGGTGCGGTCGACCGCGAGAAAATCGCCGACGCCGAGTTGACCGTCGCCCTTGATCCGGGCCACGGTGCGGGAACGTTCGTCAGCCCGGAGTTCTACCGACGGCTGGGCTGTCGCGTCGTGACCGTCAACGCCCAGCCCGACGGCCACTTCCCCGGCCGGCTTCCCGAACCGGTGGCCGAAAACCTCACCGACCTCGGGCAACTCGTCCGGTCGACGAACGCCGATCTCGGCATTGCCCACGACGGTGATGCCGACCGATCGGTGTTCTTCGACGAAACGGGCCGGTATATCGACGGTGACGTCTCGCTGGCAGCGCTGGCCGAAAAGGTGCTTTCGGCGGGCGATTCGACCGTTGCGGCAGTCAACGTCTCCCAACGACTGGTCGACGTCTGTGACCGAGTCGGCGCGGAGTTGGAGCTGACGCCGATCGGCGCGACACACATCATTACCCGAATCAAAGAGCTGTGGGCCCAGGGGCAATCGATCCCGATCGCTGGCGAGGGCAACGGCGGGATCTTCTTTCCGAACCACCGGCTCGTCCGTGACGGCCCGTACATCGGTGCGAAGTTCCTCGAATACGTCGCCGAGCGACCCGCCAGCGAGATCGTCGAACCCTACCAGTCGTACCACAACAAACGGATCAACCTCACCTACGAGTCGGAAGGCGAACTGCAGAACATGCTTGCGGCGGCCAGAGCGTACGTCGAGTCGACCGATACCGTGCTGAACACGACTGATGGCTACCGACTGGAGTACGGCGACAGCTGGGTGTTGGTCCGACCGAGTGGCACCGAGCCCAAGGTTCGAATCACCGCAGAGGCGACGACTCCAGACCGAGCAACCGAACTCGCCGAACAGATGAAAACAGTGCTCGAAGCCCCCAACGATCCACAGTAGCGCACCCGTTCTTGCTAGTCGACCGCGTACGCATCGAGCGCCTCGTCGATCGCCTCACAGCCCGTTTCGACGGCCGCAAGTTCGGCCTCGATCTCGCCGGAAGCCAGCTTTTCGAACTCCTCGTCGTCGAGTTCCGCGTCTGCAACCGCGACTGCTCTGAGTCGGTCGTACTCGTCGCTTCGAGTAAGTCGCCAGAGCCGTCGACGGGCGGTCTCGATCGGCTCGCCGGTCTCAGACGCCGGGTCTCGATCGGCCGTCTGGCGAACCGAGTCGAGCCGACGAACGATCGGCGCGAGTTCGTCGAGGCGGGCCCGAAGCACCCCGGCCTCGGCGGGTGGCCAGCCGACCAACAAGGGTTCGGGACCCAGCCGGTCGAGATACGTCTGATGGACCGCGACATGGGTCCGTAATGCACCGGGATCGTCGACGTAGTGGTCGAGTTTCGACGGGGAGTAGTCGGCGTACTCCCGCAGGGTCGACAGCGGTTCGGTGCCCGCGGCTGCCGACTGAATGTACTCGTCGAGATCCCGTGGTGGCCGGTCGATGTCGATCAGCGGGCGGCTCGCGGCGGCCTCGACCAGATCGAACAGTTCGCGGGCACTCACCGTCGACCGGTACGTCTCGAACGCCTCGCGGACGGCCGTATTGTACGCCTCACGCGGCTCACCGAGCGGATCGAGCGAAACGTCGAGATCGACAGAGCCGAGTGTCTGAATTTGTCTGAGACGGTCAGCCTCGTCGACGAGGGCGTCGTACCGGTCGACGGCCTGTTTTCGAGCCCGCCGAACGGCCTCGACCGCCGACTCGCGTGAGTCGAGGAGGTCGACGGCCTCGGCTGCGGAGTCGATCTGTTCGCGGGCGTAGGCGAAATCCGACTCGTTGAGCCGGCGTTTGTCCATTCGGTCACCTGCACGCTCGAACTCCTCGGCAGCCAGCGTCGAGTCGGCGAGCCCCTTCGTGAGCCGCATGAACTTGTTTTGAAACGTGAGGTACGCGCCGTAGTCACCAGTGCCGGTCGCACTGTCCTCGTAGCTATCGAGTAGCCGGTGGGCGTTCCGGTAGGCGTCCGCAGCGGCCTCGACGTTTTCTGTGCCATAGTCGTCGATCTCGGCGTTGATCGCCTGAAGGCGGTCATATGTGGCTTCGAGCTCCGCGACCGTCTCGGCTGCCGGTGTCGAGGCGGCCGCCGTAGCGGCGTCGGCCATACTACTCGTATACGTCGTCCGGATGGAAGACGGTTTCGCCGACCTCGTGGCTATCGATGGTCCGGTAGAAACAGCTTTCATGGCCCGTATGGCAGGCACCACCGGTCTGATCGACGAGGTAGAGGAGGGAATCCGCATCGCAATCGACCCGAACCTCCTCGATTGTTTGAACGTGGCCGCTGGTGGCTCCCTTCTTCCAGAGTTCGTCACGGCTTCGCGAGTAGTAGTGGGCGAGGCCAGTCTCGACAGTCGCTTCGAGCGCCTCGGGTGAAACGTAGGCGACCATGAGCACGTCTTTGGAGTCGACGTCCTGTGCGACCGCGGGGACGAGCCCGTCGTCGCCGAAGTCGACCTCAACCTTGATTTCGGTTTGATCAGTCATCGATTCCGACAACGGGAAGCCACCCAATAGGGCTTTCTCGTTAGTTGGCAAGTAGTTACAAAAGACCGAGCCAGCCGAACAGCCCGAACAGCAGATCGCCGTAACTGAAGGCGACGACGAGCCCGATGAACATGGGGACGACGAACGGGAGGCCTGGTGAGACCCAGAGCTTCGGTCGGTCAATCGACGACAGCAGTTCAAGCGCATCCCGCAGTCCGTCGGGCGTCGAGCCGTAGGCGGTTCCGTCGATTTCGCTGAAAAACCGCTCGGCAGCCCACGGATCGTCGACCGATTCGGAAGTCCCATCGTCGACGGACTCGGTGCGGTCGCTGTCGGCTTCGACGACCGGCTGCTCGACGCCACCGTCTGTCCGTGGGCCGACGTGCGTGCCGCCGTCTGTCGGCTCGTAGGTCTCGTCGACGGTCGTGGGATGACGGTAGGCCGCCGGGTCGGTCCGTAGCGCCGCCAGCGTGGTACCACGCCACCGGAGATACATCCGCAGGGCGTCGAGATCGAGGCCCTTTCGCGAAAGTCCGTCGACGGTTTCGAACAGCTTGCCGTGACGATCGACCAACGAGTCGACGCTCACGGGGCGAGCGAAGAACATCGCTTTGGGCTCAATGTGGCCCCCAACGAGGTTCCTGAGCGCCAACACCAGCGGGACGACCGCAGCAACCAACACCGTGTTGGTCAGCACGGTCAACGAGAAGACGCCGATCGGTGTCTCAACGAGCGGTAGCGTGAGGCTACCGAGGGTGTAGGTCGGGAACGTCGGCAGGAGGATTGCCAGCGTGATCAGTGCCTTGGCGTCGGCACCACCAAACCCACCAAGCCACCAGAAGGCGTAGCCTAACGGGGCGATAAAAAACAGGCTCACACCGACTTGGATGAGGAACAGTCGACCCGAGAACGACCCGAACGGGGCCAGTTGGATGGCGTCCCAAGCGAGCAACACGATTCCAAGCACCGCGAGCGGCGGCCAGAGGCGATTGGGGAGTCGACGTGTGTTGATGTCCTGCCACGCCGCCCACGCGAACACCGGTAGGACGACGAGCCGGAGCAGATCAGATCCCGAAGCGATCATTGTTTCATCACGGAACGTCAGGACAGATAGGTGTTTAGGTGTCGACGGTCGAAACGGGCGGTTACTCGATCGAGCACGAGCGCCGTCGCTAGTCAGTGTACAAAAAATACGGAATTGCTGTGCCGCGTTTAAATAACGCGGTTCTGGAGGTAGTCGAGGTGTTTCGCGTTGTAGACGATCTTGACCTCGTCTGCAGCAGGGCTTCCGATGCAGGTGAGTCGGACGTTCTTTTCGTCGACTTCCTCGTCGGAGAGGATCTGCTGCATATCCATGTCGATGTCGCCTTCTTTGACGATGGCGGCACAGTTCGCACAGGCACCGGCGCGGCACGAGAAGGGCCAGTCGTAGCCCTGTGCCTCGGCGGCTTCGAGAATGTACTCGCCTTCGTTGACCTCAAGCGAGCCGTAATCCTCGTCGCCGAGGCCAGCGTCTGCGGCGTTATCGAAGAGATCGTCGTCGTCGATCTCCCAGCCTTCGTCGTCGAGTACCTCGTAGTTTAGGTAAGTTACCGTGGGCATCAGTCCATGATTCGATACCCATCCCATTAGAGTTTGCTGTTTCGTCATTCGGGCGACCAAAAAATAATCGGATTGTACGGTCTCAAAAACCACAGAACTCGGGCGGATTGCAACCGACTCCCACCGGTCGACTCCGGCGCGAAACAGTCAAGAGGGCACAACAAACAAGGAGAGACAATGAGCGAGACAGTGGTGGCGGATTTCGTCGGCCGGTTTCACACCGCGGACGTCGAGTCGGCCGAGCCCGTCAGCGGGCGCATCCTGTTGAGCCACAAGCGATTGGTCCTCGCGACCGGCGATTTCAGAACGACGATCGCCCTCTCGAGCGTTATCGATACGAACATCGGGACGGTCCCACCTGCACTCGCGGAGTTCTTCAACGACACCGTCACGATCGCCTACGCCGACGGCGATGACAAGAAAACCGCGATTATCGAAGCCAAAGGCCAAAACGTCGAGCGGTTCAAAACTGTCTTTTTCAAGGTACTGCTCAACGGCCAGACGGTGGTCGTCAAACACCCCGCCAAACGAGGTGGACGGGTCACTGACGCCGCGGACCGAAAGATGAAGCTCAAACTCAGCGAAGGAAGCCTCCGACTCCGGGGCAAGGGCTCGAACTTCACGATCGATCTCGGCTCGGTCACAAGCTTCAGCCGCGAAAAACGTGAGCTGGGCCGAAAAGTCCGACCCACGCTCTCGGTCGACCATGCATCCAAGGGAACGACGCTCACCACGCTCATCACGCTGCCCAACAATCGGAAACTCAATCTGTTGGGACGGTTCCTCAAGCTCGAATACAGCGAGCTGATGGAGGAGGTTGCCGATCTCACGTTCACCGAAGAACAGATCGAAGCGCTGGTCACCCTGTACAGCGCCGACGGCCGCGCGCAGCTGAGCGAGCTGCTGACCGGCGATGTGAACGAGACGACCATTATTCTCGACCAACTCCGCGAGAAAGAACTCATTCAGGACGTCGACGGGGCGATGCAGTTGACCGCTAAAGGCCAGGTCGTCGTCTCCGATCACATCGAAGACGTCAACATGTAACCGGCGGGCTACTCGGGCTTCAGGCCGCCGCCTTCGACACGCAAGATCGCCTCGCCATCGGCGAGGTTCGGCGCGTCGACCAGCCGAAAGACGCGTTTGGTCCCTTTCGAGTTGCGGAGATACACCCGAACCGTCGAGGCGTGGCCGAGGATGTTGCCGCCGACGGGTTTGGTCGGATCGCCGAAGTAGGAGTCGGGATTACTCTGGACCTGGTTCATGACGAGAATCGCCGCATTGTGGAGACTGCCGATTCGCAGCAGGTCGTGGATGTGACGATTGAGCTTCTGCTGGCGCGGGGCGAGTTCGCCCCGACCGACGTACTCGGCGCGGAAGTGAGCGGTCAACGAATCGTAGACAACGAGCCGAACCGGCCGGTCGTCCTCGGCATATTCGGTGGCCAAATCGGCCGCCGTTTTCGCCAACAGCATCTGGTGGTCGGAGTTGAACGCACGCGCGACGTGGATGTACTGCAGGAAGTCGTCGACCAGCGCGTCCATCGCCTCGGCGTCGTCTGGCGTCCCCTCGATCTCGCGGCGGTCGAGTTCGGCTTGGAGGATTTCGGAATCGAGACCCCGGACCATGTCGTCGATCCGCTCGGGTCGGAAGGCGTCCTCGGTGTCGACCAGGATCGCGCGACCCGCGAGGCCGCCGTGTTCCTGGTCGAGTTGGACGTTGACCGCCAGCTGGTGGCTGATCTGGGATTTGCCGACGCCGAAGCCACCGTAGACCTCAGTCATCGACTGGGTTTCGACGCCGCCGCCGAGTAGCTCGTCGACCGCAGGCACACCCGTCGAGAGCTTGCCGATCTCGTTGCGGCGTTCCAAGACGGTCGAGCCACTCTCGAAGCCGCCGACGTCCGCCGCTTCGCGGGCGGCTGCAATAATGTCCGCGGCGGTTCCCTGGCCGACATCCGCGGCGTCGGCCAACTCGCGCGGGCTCGATACGGCCAGTCCGTTGTACGAATCGAAACCCGCCTCGCTGAGTTTGTCTGCGGTCGCCGGACCAACGCCGGGAAGCCCCTCGATATCTGACTGTGTGGCCATTGTACTGGCTACTCTCTGCGAGGGCATAAACCATCGTTAACAGCGCGGTGAAAGTGAAATCTGTGTGCGAAACCCTCACACTGAACGGAACACATACAGCCACGGATCACCTCCGTTCGGTCGTACTGTGTCGACTTCTTCGAGGCGGAACGAGACGCCGAAAAAGCGGACACTCAGTCCGCAGTTCGGCTATGCAGCGCTCAACCGGACGCTCCGCGAGCAGGACGTCCGAACGAACCGTGGCATGCGCAAGTCGACGTTCGAGGATCGTGGCCTCGACTACGCAGGCGAACTCGCCGAATCGAACTGCCGTGGGCTCCGCCGAATCATCGAATGGAACGTCGACCACGACATCGGGTTTTATCGTATCTCTTCGGATCTGCTTCCGTGGTACAGCCAGTACGACCTCGCCGAGCTCCCGAACAGCGAGACCGTCTTGGCTCTCCTCAGTGAGGTGGGCAAGCTGGCCGACGAACACGATCTGCGGCTGACGTTCCACCCCGACCATTTCGTCAAACTTGCCAGCCCCACCGAGTCGGTCGTCGACAATTCCATCCGTGATCTCGAATGTCACGGCGACCTGATGGATGCGATGGAACTCCCGCGAAGCCCGTACAATTCGATCAATGTCCATATCGGCGCTCACTATAGTGACAAAGCGGAGACGGCAGTGCGGTTCCGCGAGGCGGTCGACCGTCTCTCACCGGCCGTTAGGGACCGACTAACGGTGGAGAACGACGACAAAAAGTCGCTGTGGAGCGTGCCCGAACTCGTTGAGTCGGTGTTCGACGAGATCGGCCTGCCAATCGTCTACGACGAACTCCACCACCAGTTCACCGACCGAGGCCTCAGCTACCGCAAAGCGCTGGAACTGGCCGTCGACACGTGGCCCGACGACGTGCGACCGATCATCCACTACAGCGAGTCGCGGCGGCTCCACGAGGCTGACCCGTCGATCTCACCGCAGAACCACTCGGACTACGTGGCAGGACCGATCCAGACGTTCGAACACGATGTCGACGTGATGATCGAGGCGAAAATGAAAGAACAGGCCGTCTTACGATATCGTAAAAATCACAGTGACGAGTCGTCTGGCTGAGACGGCGAGACATGTTATCAGGGTCGACCGCGTAATCGAGGTATGGTCTCTCGTGTTTTGGTACCCATGGACGGCTCAGAGATGGCCGAGAAAGCCCTCGAATTCGTATTGGACTCATACCCAACTGCTGAGATCACGGTTCTCCACGTCGCTGGCGTCTCTACACCCTTTTTGGGTGAGATCGCAGGGCTCGCACTCGCCGACGACTTCGAGGACGCGGTCGAGGCCGACGCTGAACCGATTTTCGAGTGGGCCCGTGAACTGGCCGCCGAGAAGGGGATCGAGATCAATACGGTGGTCGCCGTCGGGATGCCGGCGCGGGCGATCGTCGACCGCGCAGCCGACTACGATATCGTCGTTATCGGGAGCCACGGCCGAGAGCTCGGTGTGCGGCTGTTGCTCGGCAACGTTGCCGAGACGGTGACGCGCCGGTCACCGGTCCCAGTGTTGGTCGTCCGGTGATCGGCCGTCAGCTCACCGCGCCGACGCAACCCTTACCCGAGATGGCTCCCAAACTCCCCTATGACAGACGACTCAGAGCGGCGATCCCACAGCTTTTCGGAGGGACAAGGGGTCGACGACGACTACGAGGAGTTCACGCTCGATCCGCCCGAGCTCTCGGTCGATCCGACGAAAGTCGATCCAGTCGACTCACACGTGCTCACGGACATCCTTGACAAACACAATATCTCATCCGATCAGGTAGATGTCGACGAACTCGTCGACGTCGGTCTCTCGTATATGCAGATCAACCGGTTCGAGGAGGCCACCGAGGCCTTCGAGCGCGCCGCACGGTTCGCCGACGAAGAGTCGCTACAAGCCCAGGAGGCGTGGGTGAACAAGGGCGTGGCCCACGGCCAACTCGAAGAGTACGACGAGGCGATCGGCGCCTACCGCGAGGCGCTCCGGATCGACGACGACTCCGAACACGCCGCGACCGCCGAAACGAATCTCGCCTACGCGCTCTGGGAGTTCGGCCAGACCGAAGAGGCGCTCGACCACGCCGAACGCGCCGTCGAGATCGACCCGCGATTCCCTCAGGCGTGGTACAATCGCGGCTTTTTCCTCGCCGAACGCGGCCTCTACGAGGAGGCGGTCAACGCCTTCGACAACGCCCTCCGGCTGGGAATGCGGAACGCCGATATACTCGAACAGAAGGCGCTGGCGCTCGACGAACTCGGCGAGCAAGAAGCCGCCCAAGCGGCTATCGAACAGGCTGACGAACTCCGGGCCGCAGCCGAAGAGGAGCTCCGCGAGGAGTTCTGATGTTGCTCCGCGAGCGCGAGACGCCCGAAGGACTCCTCGTCTCAGTCTGCGACAACGACTGCCTCGGCGAGACGTTCGTCGACGAGCCCGTGCGCCTCGAGGTCAAACCCGAGTTTTACGGCGGCGAGGAGGCGATTGACGCGGACGAAACTGCCGTAATCGACGGACTCACACGCGCTGATGTCGCCAACATCGTCGGCGAGCAGGCGGTTTCGGTCGCTATCGAAGCTGGGCTCGTCGACCAATCGCGTGTGCTCGAAGTCGACGGAACCCTGCACGCTCAACTGCTCTGGATGTAAGCAGAGATTGTTGATCGTCGACCCACTGATTAATTTGTTATCGCTTGTCAGGCTCGATAGAGTAATTCGCCGAGAACTGACGGTGCATAGTTATAGGGCCACTGCGGTGGAGGTAGTTGGTATGTACCGACGTGGTATCCTGCGGCTACTCGGTGTTTTATTCGGAACCGCTGGAGGGACCACGACGGTCAGTGGACGGCCACCAACGCAGTCGACACGGACCGAACCCGCAGAGACGAATAACCACGACACAGCGACTCACCGATTCACGGGGAATGGACCGGAACGAACCGACTGGTTTCAGCTGGACGACGGAATACTGACCGTCGACGTTACTCACGACGGCGAGTCGGCATTCCGTCTCGAACTCGGTGGCTCAGAGCAAGCGACCGAAAGTCGAGTGGTGGTGTCGGAACAGGGCGCAGTCGAGGGTGGGCGAGTGCTCACGACCACCGACGACGCATACGTGTTCGAGGTGACTGCCGACGGCGCTTGGGGCGTCGACTGCGCACAGCCCACCGCCACGGAAACCAACGCCGAGTCACCACCGTACACCGACAGTGGAGAGGGTGTCGGCTACACCGGCCCCGTCTCGCTGAGTGAACAAGCCACATTCACGGCCACCCACGAGGGAAGCGAGTCGTTCAGTGTCCAGGCCCGAACTGCGGCTGGAGACAGTCACAGTCTGTTCGAAAAAACCGGGACCGTCGAGGAGTCGACCACAGCCCAGATCGACGAGGTGGCGTGGTTCGATGTCGACGCTGACGGCGAGTGGACGCTCGACATACACTGACCCAACACCGTCGAGAGCACCAGCAACAGCCGAATGAAACCGAATACCGTTTCATCGAGGTCGAGAGACCGAAGACGTGTTAGCCCCCGAGTGCCTGTATCGAACCAATGAGTACGCAGGAAGCCTATCCAATCGATGTCGAGGCGATTCGGGCGGATTTCCCGATTCTCGCCCGAACGGTCGGCGGTGACGTCACCACCCCCGGCGAGGGGCCAGACGACACGGAGCCGCTGGTGTATCTCGACAACGGTGCAACGAGCCAGACACCGAAACAGGTCGTCGAGAAAATAGTCGACTACTACTACGGCTACAACGCAAACGTCCACCGCGGCATCCACCAACTCAGCCAGGAAGCCTCGGTCGCCTACGAACAGGCCCACGACCGCGTAGCTGAGTTTATCAACGCCGCGGGCCGCGAGGAGATCGTCTTCACCAAGAACACCACCGAGTCGATGAACCTCGTCGCCTACGCGTGGGGGGTGGCCGAACTCGGCGCAGGTGATTCGGTCGTCACCACGCAGATGGAACACCATGCTTCGCTCGTGACCTGGCAGCAGATCTGTAAGCGAACCGGTGCGGAGATCCGATTCATCGAGATCGACGAGGAGGGTCGACTTAACATGGACCATGCCGCCGAGTTGATCGACGAGTCGACGAAGATGGTGTCGCTGGTCCACGTCTCGAACACCCTCGGGACAATTAACCCAGTGGCCGAAATCACCGAGATGGCCCACGAAGTCGGTGCCTACTCGTTCGTCGACGGCGCACAGGCAGTGCCTACCCGCCCGGTCGACGTCCAAGCGATTGACGCCGACTTCTACGCCTTTTCGGGCCACAAAATGCTCGGCCCGACGGGAATCGGCGTGCTGTATGGGAAAGAAGAGATCCTCGACTCGATGCAGCCTTATTTGTACGGCGGCGATATGATCCGGAAAGTCACCTACGAGGAGTCAACGTGGGAGAATCTGCCGTGGAAGTTCGAGGCCGGGACGCCGAGTATCGCCCAGGCGATCGGCCTGCACGCGGCGATCGACTACCTCGACGAGATCGGGATGGAGAACGTCCAAGCCCACGAGGAGCTGCTGGCGGAATATGCCTACGATCAGCTCTCCGAGCACGACGATATCGAGATTTACGGGCCGCCGGGCGACGACCGTGGCGGTCTGGTCGCGTTCAACGTCGACGGCGTCCACGCCCACGACCTATCGAGTATTCTGAACGACTACGCCGTGGCGATTCGGGCTGGCGATCACTGTACCCAGCCGCTTCACGACACCCTCGGTGCGGCAGCCTCCGCACGAGCGTCATTCTACATTTATAACACCCGTGAGGAAGTCGACGCGCTCGTCGATGCGGTCGACAGTGCTCGTCAACTGTTCGGGTAGTCTCTTAGTATAAAAATAGGCGGTGGGTTACGAGCCACCGTCGGCGATCGGGAGCATGATTTCGAGCGTGGTTCCGCACTGTGTTTCGAGAATCGAGAGTGTTCCGCCGTGGCGGCGGACGACCCAGTTGACCAGCCAGAGGCCGAGACCGCTGCTGTGCTGGAGCGGGGTGATCTCGGCCGTGCCGGTGACGATAGCGACTTCCTCTGGATGAATGCCCGGACCGTTGTCGGCGATCCGGAGACAAACCGTCTCGCCACTCCTTTTGACAGTGATTCGCGCAACTGGATCAGCACCGGCGTGTGTGGCAACATTAGCCAACAGCTCATCGATGGCGAACGAGAGTGTCTCGCTGCCACGGGCTCGGAGTTCGTTGGGCGCGTCGAGCGTTACTGAGAGCGCCGGATAGCTGTCGGTTGCCTGCTCGATGCAGTCGGTCACGAGGGCCACCAACTCGATCGATTGGCCCTCAGAGCGGCGGGGTTGATCAGCCTTTCAGTAAGCCGAACACGGTCGGCAACAGAGAGGACGGCCGATATCGCCCGTTCGACCGTTTCAGCCCGTCGACGCGTTTGTGAGCTCGAAGCCTCGCGTTTGATGTCGCTGGTGTGGCCGGCTGCGACGTTGAGCTCGTTTCGGAGGTTGTGTCGGAGAAATCGGTTGAGAACGAGCAACATCTGCTCGCGGCGCGCAAGTGTCGTCGAAAGGCGGTCAAGTGCGCCCCCAATCGCCTCCCACTCGGCCGCACCACTGAACTCAATGTCGTCGTCGTAGGTTCGGGCTTCGATGTTATCGATCCGCCGGTGAAGCCGCTCTGTGTGACGGATTTCGGTCTGATAGATCCAGATGCCGAAGCCGCTGATCGTACCGATGAGCAGCACTGACACGAGAAGTTGGACCCCACCGAGTCGGCGAAGGTTCTGTTCGATCATCGCATCCCTGTAATGACTGGTTACTACCCAGTCGGTCGACGACAGCGAGGCGGAGTCGGTGACGCTGCCGTCGAAATCGTCAGCGTTTGAATACAGCACGGTCTCGTCGGCCGAAACGACGATTCCGACCTCATCATCGGTTTCACTGATCGGATCGAACAGTTCGGTCTCCGTCAGATCAAACGAGGCCGTGAGCACACCGACGACAGTCCCGTTTTCGACCAGCGGCGTGCTGATGACGACGATCTGGTTGCCCGTTTCGGCCTCGAACGGTTCGCTTCGGTACGTCTCGCCTGCGAGTGCGCGTCGAACGTACTGGCGGTCGTCGAACGACCTGCCGATGACGTCGGCCCGACTGTCGGCGTCGACACCAGCGATCTCAACCATCCGTCCGTCAGCGTCGGCGACCGAGGCCCCACTAAACTCCGACTCGTTGACAAACGTTGACAGCGCTGCTCGCTGGCTCGGATCACCGTGTGCACTGAACACGGAGTTTTCAGCGGCGAGTTCAAGGCTCTGTTGTTGGCCCTCAAGTCGGCTGTCGAGGAACGCTGCAGCCTGTTGTGCGTTGTGTTCGTTGGTTGTCTCGACGTCGGACCGGAGATCGGTCCGATAACTGTCGAAGGTCACCACGAGAACACCAACCGTGATCACCGTGACGAGAATAAACACAAAGAGAAACCGGGTTTTGATTTTCATTCCATCAGTTCAGTCGTATGACAAGTAATTCGCGATCCAAGATGATAAATGAGATGGGCGCTGCCAGCGGGAACGAGGCGACCGATTCTCGTGGTAGTCGACGCCTACTAAAGAGTGGAGCCTCGGTAGCGCCCTCCAATGTCAACAGGAGATACTATCGGGAAGGTGATTCTATTTGTTGGGGTGTTGGTTTCGTACGTCGAAACCGAGAGTATGTCCCCGACGATCGAGCCCGGCGATGGGTTCGTTCCGGTTCCGACACAGGTCTCAGGACCGATCGACGAAGGAGATGTCGTCGTTTTCGACGCCCAGAATCTGGAGGGTGACGGACTCACAACCCACCGTGTTGTCGACGAAACCGACGAGGGGTACATCACACAGGGAGACGGCAACCCGTTCGTCGACCAAGACAACGAGGAGCCACCAGTCCAAGACGCCCAGATCGTCGCCAAAGCCCTCGAGTTCAACAGCGGAGTCGTCGTTATTCCGGAGTTCGGCACCGGCGTTGAAGCCATCCAGTTCGGGTTCGAAACGGTACAACAACGGATTGGAGCCCTGCTCGGAGCAGGGTCGATGGTCGACTCGCAATCGGTCGCTACCGCCGTGTTTCTCACAACACTCGTCTGGTTTGGTGTCAGCGAGCATCGAGAGAGACAGACGACCACACGCGAGCGCGATCGTTCACGGGAGACGGGAACGAACGCCCGACTCATCGTCGCGGGCTGTGCCGCAATTCTCGTAGTGACCGCCACAGCCGCGATGGTCGTCCCGGCTGGCACCCACAGCTACGGCGTCGTGAGTGCGAGTTTCGACTCTGATAACCCGACAGTGATCCCGCAGGGCGAATCGGAAACAGTGCCGTATCCTGTCGAGAACCACGGCATCGTCCCGACGGTTTCGTATCTCGAACCCACGAGCAAGGGGGTCGACATCGAACCCGAGACGACTGCTGTTAGTCCACTCAACCAGACCAATGCGACAGTGAGGCTCTCTGCACCAGAGGAAACGGGCTACTACCAGCGGTATCTCGTCGAACACGGGTATCTCGCCGTGCTTCCGTCACCACTACTCAGCGGACTGCATGCGATCCATCCGTGGGCACCCATCGTCGTCATCGATCTGCTCGTCGGTGGTGGATTTTATCTACTCGGTCGTCACCTACTCGGCAGCGGTCGACTACGCGACCGGTCACGACCCAACAAAAAGAGCCTCACATCCCGGTTGAAACGCCTAGTAGTAGGTGACTAATAGGAAGTAGGAATGTAATAACTAACGTTTAAACTCAGTATGTTCGACGATTGGATCTCACGGATCGAACTTCCGCCGGAGGCGTTCGAACTTCCGCGGCCAACGGCAACCTCGTTGTCGGCACTGATCGACCTCGCGATCGACACCGACAACAGCGTGATCGAGGATCCCGACGAGGAGGTGTTTTACGTTCGTCACGACGGCTATCTCTACGAATACCGACCGCCTTCTGAGATAGTCAGCCGAACCGAATCCACAGAGACGGATCACGCGTCGACGGTGGATGGCGACGACGAGGAGCAATCACCGAGTTCGCCGGACGGTCTCGACTCCGACGACCAAACGCCAAACTGACGACAAACTTTATTCACGGATGCGTGTTGGTCGGCTATGGGCACCGATGGGTCTCGGGACGAGAGCGTCGACATTCATGATCTCTACGAACAGTTGGAGGAGCTCGAGGCGACCATAAACACCCCCGAACAGCATCAAGAACTCCGTGAGACGAAACACCTCATCGGACGGTTGCCCGGCAGTGAGTTCCTCGACGACCACATCGGCAAGTACACCACCCGAGATATCGGCGAGGCGTTCGTCGGGAGCATTATCTTCGCACTCCCGTTGCTGGTCGAAGACGGTGTGTTCGTGATTGCCGATCACTTTCTCACAGTGTCGGTCGCTGGAATCCCGATCTATCTCGTCGCCCACGTGCTGTTCGTCATCGCGCTGACAACCGGTCTTATATACGCAGTCGACTTCCGCGACGTCAGGATCGTCAATCCGATCTTCGGGCTCGTCCCCCGTCGGCTAACCGGCGCGCTCGTGGTCTCGTTCGTGACGACCGCCGGGATGATGGTTCTGTGGGGGCGAATGGATATCGGCGAGCCAACACCGATCGTGATGATTGCGCGGATTTCCGTGATCTGGGCGGCTGCCGCGATTGGCGCGTCATTGGGAGATATCCTTCCCGGCGAGAGCAAAGGGACAGACCTCACCTTTGGGAACCTCGACGAACTGGTCGACAGAGGCGAACCAGATGCGAACAGAGGCGTGGACGACCACGAGTAGTCAGTGGCTACCGGACGAATAAGAACTGTCTACCCGTGTCGAGGGCGTATCCTGCAGATGGAGATCCGGTGTACCGGTCGACTGGCTCAGGCGAAACCGGCCCCATGGGCCCACCAGTACGAGTCAAACCGTCGTTGTAGAATCAACGGACGATCGCATCGAGAACAGTAATACAGGCTCGAACGGTGGCTCCACGAACACTACTCGCCAACGCGAACCCACTCTTGTAATCGAAAGCGGTCGTAGACGGTCTCGGATTCGAGCCTCCACTGATCGCCATCCCACGCTGGATAGACGGTGTCACCCTCGTACTCGCCAGGGATGCGGCTCAACACCATTCGGTCGACGACGGGCTGAAACAGCCGGTAGATCGCGCCACCACCGATAACGTACGCCCGCTCTGCGCCGAGTGAGTCAGCGATTTCGACCGCCTCGTCGACGGTTTCGGCGTGGAACGCCGTCTCGACGTCGAACGACTGTTGGGACCGACTAAGAACGATCTGGTGGCTTCCGGGCAGATCCTCACGCATCGAATCGAACGTCACTCGCCCGAGAATGACGGGCGCGTCGGCGATCCGCTCTCGATACTGCTGTTTGTCGGCCGGAATGCTGGGCCACGGTAGTTCACCGTCGTCGCCGATCACACGGTTTTCGGCGAGCGCGGCCACAGAAACGAGTTCCATTACTGTCGTAGTCGGGCTCCGAGCCCAAATCGGTTGTCACCACAGTCGTCGAACACCGACGCTGGCTCACGCCGAGACAATCGACTCAACGCGCTCGGCGTCGTCGGCCGCCTCCCGGTGAGCGCTCGAAAGCGAGTAGAGCCGCTTGCGGGCATCCTTAATATATAGTTCTTTGTCGACTACGCCCTCGTCTTCGAGCGTAGCCAGTGCATACCGGACGGTGCGCGACGGCAACAGCGAGTGCGAGGCGATCTGGCCCTGGGTCAGCGGCCCCTCGTATTCGAGGGTTTTGTAAACGAGTTTCGCACTCGGCGGAACCGACTGAAGCGTCGACTGAAGCAAATCGTTCATCGGTCGGGATTTGGGCGATCAGGTATAAACCCTTGCGCGGTTGTGCATTCCACTCGACAACCAGCACTGATCGAACCAAACTGAATCGGTCAGCGAGTGGTTGAATCGTCACAAAAGGTTTAGTATCTACTGACCACTATCCGTTATGTATCGTCGTCAGTTTCTCACCGCGAGCGCGACCGGCACGCTTGGCTGTCTTTGCGGCTGTACGGCAGTCGATCTGCCCCAGATAGATGGCCGCCATCCGTTTGCTGACTCGACGGTCGGCGTTCGCGTCGAGAATCAGGGGACAACTGATCACGACATCAACGCGAACGCCCGCGAGGCACTCGATTTCTGGGCGGCCGAAAGCCGCCAGTACACCGACTTCGACATCGAGTTCGAACTCGTCGACGAGCGGCCCGATATCGTCATGGCCTACGTCGACAGCCCCGAACAGTGCAGCGACGTCGAAAACTACAGCAAGGACGTGTTGGGCTGTGCACCGCTGATCCGCCCCGAGAACCGCATCGAACGGCCGGTCACTGCCTACGTCGTCGCTGCTGATCGCCCGTTCGGCTCGGTTCGAACGACCGCCCAACACGAGATCGGCCACATTCTCGGGGTGGGCCACGACGACGAGCCCCGCGAGATCATGTCGAACGACCCCGCAGACCGCATCCTACGCTACGAGGTTCGAATAGACATCTGGGAGACGACGCTCAGCGGGTACGAACAGTCGTCGACGGGAGCCAGCCATCTCAACGATGGGATCGAGCAGTGGAACGACGACCGGTCCGATGAGGCGATCAACACGTTCCGAGAGGCACAACGCGCGTTCGACGACGCCCGCGCCACGTTCGAGAGCGCGATCGACCGAGCAGTCGATCTCGAAAGCGACCCGCCGCTGGAGACGGTCGACTACGCCACGCTCGACGACGCGCTCGACCGACTTCGCAGACAGGTGAGCGCCGCGGGCGACGTGGCCGCCACGATGGTCGACGCCAGCGAGGCCGACGAAGAGGGCGACGACACAACAGCCCAACGGCTGGTAGAGGAGGCAATCGACCAGCTCGAAACGTACCGCGCGATCAGCCCGCCGGAGAGTCGCCAGATCGCTATCGCGCTCGGCTTGGTGCGTGGCTTCGACCGCCAAGACAGTGGCGAAGAGATCGGTGAAGACGGTCTCTAAGACGTCGACTGTGTGAGGAAAATCAAAGGAAGAGAACGAACGGATTCGAATACGACGGACTGACCGATGGTAAGCGATGAAAGAACGGTCGTGTGGTGATCAGTGAGACCGAACAGTCTGGTAACAGAGAAACCAGGGTGTCGACGGGCGAGTGCAAGCGTTCGAGCGAGCGCTGCTATGGTGCTTCGTTGGTTTCGAGCGTGAAATCGTCGATTGGGTAGGCGACACAAGTCAACATATACCCCTCCTCCATTTCGGCTTCGGTGAACGTTTCCTGCTCGTAGTGGATCACGTGGTCTTCGGCTGGCCCATCGGGAGTGTGCGCCGCACACGAAACACACTGGCCCTGTCGACAGGCATACGGGAGATCGAAGCCTTCGTCTTCGGCCTTATCGAGGATCGTCTCGTTGCTGGCGACCTCGATGGTCTCGCCCTCTTTGGCGAGTTCGATCTCGTGGTACTCGACCTCGTCTTCGGGCATATCGGCCGGGCTCTGGGATTCTTCTTCGGCCTCTTCGAGTTCGCCGCTCTCTTCGCCGCCCGCCTCACCGACGGCGGCGACTGCGCCACCACCGCCACCGATCGCGCGGTTCATCGGCTCGGGGAAGCTCGTCTCGGGAACGGTGGCCGCCCGCCGCTCAAGAATCTCCTGAGAGATGTCGGCGTTCGACTGCCAGCCCGTACCCCTAATAAAGTGGAGAATGACGAATATGAGCGTCAGACTGCCAGCGATACTGATCGCCACTAAGTCAACCATGCTCGGGGCTACGGAATCGGGGGTTAATTAAGTTACGAGGTTCGCTTTCGCCAGCCGACGCGACGAGCTACCGACTGAGTCAGCTTACTCCTCGCGCCGAGCGACCGCGTGTCGACCGAAGCCGTAGCGAAGCCGGTTGGCCAGCCGCCGCGAGAACCGCCCCTCGTTCCGGCTGTCGAACCGCTCGGCGAGCGCCTGGTAGATCAGGGGCACGGGAACTTCCTGTTCGAGCGCTTCCTCGACGGTCCACGTCCCGGTCGACCCCCCGGCAATGTAGTCGTCGACGTCGCCGAGATCCGAGCCCTCCTGCTCAAAGGCCTCCTCGCAGAGTTCGAGGAGCCACGACCGAATCACCGCGCCGTTGTTCCACGTGCGGGCGACCGTTTCGAGATCCAAGTCGTAGCGGCCGTCGGCCAGCAGTTCGAACCCCTCGCCGTAGGCCTGCATCAACGCGTACTCGACGCCGTTGTGGACCATCTTGACGTAGTGGCCCGATCCCGATGGCCCCATCCGGTCGTGGCCCGCTGGGCCGGTCGCCACGGCGTCGAACACGGGAACGAGTTCCTCGTAGGCCCACGCGGGGCCGCCGATCATTAGCGAAAAGCCTTCCTCTGCGCTCGCGGGACCGCCGCTGGTCCCGCAGTCGAGGTAGGCCGCCGAACACGCTTCGGCACGATCGAGCGAGCGCTCGAAGTGGGAGTTGCCGCCGTCGACCACCACGTCCTCCTCATCAAGGTGGGGATCGAGATCCTCCAGGGTGGCGTCGACCGGCTTTCCGGCAGGCACCATCAGCCAGATGCGTTTCTCGTCGCCGAGTGTGTCGGCGAGATCAGCGACCGACTCTGCGGGCGTTGCACCCGCCTCGGCGGCCGACGCGACCGCCTCGTCGTTGAGATCGAAGGCGACCACCTCGTGGCTGGCTTCGAGTGATCGATCGACGACGATGCGGCCCATCCGTCCCAGACCAATGACGCCCAGTTGCATACCGACCCGGAGAGAGTGCGGTGACCTATGCGTTATGATTCCCTTAGAGGGTAGCCACTGGTCGACTCGGGATCGAACGCGACGCCATATATAAACAGAACGACGGTTCCCACCGCGTGAGAACAAGCAGTGTCGGCTATATTACCCGGTCGTAGGTGGGTCGTACATGGATCTGATAGACCCCATAACCGGGCACTTAGAGATATCACGGCGGAGGGCAGTTCTCGCTGGGATCGCGGGGCTCTCCGGGCTTGCGGGCTGGACGTCAGGATGGGGAGACAACAGCCCGTTTGACGATGTGCGTGATGACGAGGCCGACGAGAACGCTGGCTCGGTCGGCCAGTCGATTGGAATGGACGATGGACCGGGCGACGACGGCGGCGATGGAGGTGGCGAGAGCGGTGGCGCGAATCGGAGCGACGCGGTCGTCAGTCAGGTCGACCTGACCGAACGCGACGGCCGAGTGACGCTCAGACTGGGGGCATACGAGCGCATTATCGCCGACACCAACATGAGCGACGGCGATTCGACCGGCCAGTCGGCCTGGCGCGTCGACGGGTCGATCGCCGCACGCAGCGGCGTTTCCTTCCGGGCACGAGAGGGAAACACCCTCGAGGTGACGCTCCAGAACCCGACACCGATCCCCTACAGCCTCTCGATTCGAACCGATGAGGGCGACGGGAGCGCCCTGAGCACCGACGAACGGGGCGTGACGGTGTATGCAGGGAGCGTCGAAACGCTCGTTATCGATGACGTCGCACAGGGAGAGTACAACTACGAACTCACCGCGAACACTAGCATCGTCGACTCGCTCACCGGTCGGCTGTTAGTCGACAGCTAACACCCGACGACAGAGCCGTTTTGGTTGATAGGTGTCCGAACCTGCTTTCGACGTGCTTTTCATGGCCCATCCAGAGAGTTGACGTATGGCAGATTTCACAGTCGTCGTCGCAGACCCTGCAGACGGGTCGAGCTATCAGCGGGACGTAGACGGACAGGACGCGAACCGATTCGTCGGCCGAGAACTCGGCGACGAGGTCGACGGGGCCGCAGTCGGCCTCGATGGCTACACGCTCGAACTCACCGGTGGCTCGGACGAAACCGGTCGACCGATGCGCGAAGATGTCGCTGGCTCGACCGTCAAAGAACTGCTGCTGACCGGTGGCGTTGGCTACGAACCAAGCCGTGACGGCGAGCGCAAGCGCATCACCGTCCGTGGCCGAACCGTCTCGAACGAGACCGCCCAGATCAACGCGAAAATCGTCGACAGCGACGACGGCGTTGCCGAGGCCTTCGGCGAAAGCGACGACGAGTAACCACAGCGACCGACGCGTTTTCGGTGGTCGAACCCGTTTGACCGCCAATGAGTAGCCGTCTTCCGAGCGACAGTGACGCCATCGATTCTTCCCGCGCCGAACTCATCCGACTCGGGAGTGCCCGTCGACAGGGCATTCGCCTCCCAGATCCAGCGAGCGACTCGCTTGCGGTCGACGACGTGATTCGACTCGTGTTTGACGACACCGAACACTACGCGCAGGTCGCCGCAGACACACAGGGGCTGGTGATCCGTGGAGCCTACGACAACAAACGGTTGGCCCGGTCAACTGGTGAGGGCGAGAACCGACTCACCGAGTGGCTCCGCCAACTCGGCCGGGAGTCGGGCAACAGCGTCGTGTTCGATACGGTCGTCGAGGGCGAACAGTACGGCCTGCGTGCGCCGGGCAAACGGGCCATTTATACGGTCAAACAGGGGCCTCGGGACTCGCTGTCCTCGATTGCCGAATCCCTTGGCGACGAGTAATCATTCATATACGGATGGCGACCAGAGAGGGAGTATGGAGAAGCTGGAGGCCTATCTCGCGGGCGACCGACTCGACGATGTCGCAATCTACGTCAACGACACATACCTGACCGACAACCACATCCTCCCGACCGAGGGCGACGACGTCGACACCGGCGTCGTCCTCGTAGTGCCGGGCGACGAGGGGAGGGCAGCGTTCTCACAGGCGACAGGCGTCGACCCGATGAAGTTCGCTGGCGGCGCGATGGACAGGCAAGGCCACATCGAGTCGGATCTCGACGGGGGCGTCTGTCCCGAGGTCGACGATGACGAGGAAAGCGAAGACCACCTGGTCGAATTCATCTTTTCGTTCGCCGAGGCGCAAAACGAGGAGGTTGGCGGCATGTACGCCGAAGGCGACGTAATCCACGCCTACGCCCACTGTGCCTGTGGCGTGAATTTCAGCCAGAAGTGGCTTGCCGGAAGTCGAGAGTAGGTCGCACGACTGCGAGTGTCGACCTTTGTCAGCCCGCTTTCCTACACCCAGGTCTTGCTCGGCTCGCGCGGATGATGGTGCTGAACTGTCCCCCTGTGAGGCTCAACCATCGTTTTGACAGACAGAGTCGTGACTGTGAGATTTGTGAATGAATGATTGAATGAATGTGTCCGAGCGTGGTTGAGTTCACCTTCAGATGCAAACACCGATCAGGTGTCGGAACCGGACGGGAGCCACCATTGAGAGTCGTGTTCGCACAGGTAATCAATTACACAATGACAACAGAGATTGTATTCTAAGGTTTTGATGGGCAGCAACCTTGGTATCGTAAGAGAAACAGTATTGAATCATACACCCGTCTCTCTAGAGTGGGTTCGCGTCTTGACGCGACTCTGGGACACTATCATGGCTACCAATACAACAGATCGGAACCTTATCTGGATCGTCCTCGCACTCGTCGCTGCCCTCGTCATCGTCCCTATGTTCGGGATGATGGGGACCGGGTCGATGATGGGTGGGATGTGGGGTACCGGTATGTGGGGCGCAGATGGAGCCTCCGGCTGGATGCTCGTCATCGGCGTGGGGATGCAACTCCTCTTGCTCGCCGTCCTCGTCGGGGCCATCTACCTCGGCTATCGAGCGGTGACCACGCAGGATAAGTCGTCTGACCCCGCCGTTGCTGAGCTTCAGGCCGCTTACGCACGCGGCGACCTGAGCGACGACGAGTACGAACGGCGGCGCGAGCGCCTCGAAACCGAACGGTAACACCGATCATGGTGTCGACACTGGGACCAGCGGTGATCGAAGCCCTCCGGATCGGGGTCGGATTCCTCTGGACGGCGGCGTGGGCGATCATCATGGGGTTGGTGATCACCAGTCTCGTCCAGGTCTACGTCTCGAAAGAGCGAATGGCAAACGTGCTCGGAGACGGCGACCTGGCCGGTGTCACAAAGGCCACGCTGTTCGGCGCGGCCAGCAGCGGCTGTAGCTTCGGTGCGGTCGCCATTGGGAAGGGACTGTTCAAGAAGGGTGCCCACGTCGTGGCCTTCCTCGCGTTCATGTTCGCGTCGACGAACCTCATCGTCGAACTCGGGTTGATGATCCTCATTTTGCTCGGCTGGGAGTTCCTCGTCGCCGAGTTGCTCGGTGGCCTGATTCTCATCGCGATCATGGCGGTTCTCGTCCACCTGACGCTTCCGGAAACCCTCTTCGAGGAGGTCCGTGCCGAACTGAATCAGCGAGACCACGATCACGGTATCTCGGAGGACCCGACCTGCGGGATGGAGGGGAAAGACGAGTATTCGCTCGTCACGGACGGCGGCGAGACCCTGACGTTCTGCTCAGAGGGGTGCATGGAGACCTACCAGCAGCAGGCGGCCAGCAGCGGTAGCTGGAGAGACGAACTCCAGTCGTGGGGCGGTTGGTACAAGGTCGCAAACCAGTACCGAAAGGAGTGGTCGATGCTCTACACGGACGTGATCGCGGGCTTCCTGATTTCTGGGTTCGTTATCGTGTTCGTCCCGCAGTGGGTCTGGAACACGCTGTTTTTCCAGGGTGACGGGGTGCTGGTGAGCGCTGAGAACGCGGTCATGGGCGTGGCCATCGCCGTCATCAGCTTCGTCGGGAGCATGGGAAACGTCCCGTTTGCCGTCGCGCTCTGGGGTGGCGGTGTGAGCTTCGCCGGGGTCATCGCCTTCGTCTACGCCGATCTCATCACGATCCCCGTGCTGAACGTCTACCGGAAGTACTACGGCTGGCGTGTAATGGGGTACATCCTCGGGGTGTTTTTCGTGACGATGGCGTTCACGGGCTTTCTCATGGAGCAGTTGTTCGACGCGCTGGGAATCGTTCCCGATCTCGCCGGAGGCATGACCGCGAGCGAGCAGACCTACTTTGAGATCAACTACACGTTCTACCTCAACGTGATCGCGTTCGCACTCTCGGGATTCCTCCTCTACGTCTACCGGCGCGGTCTGGGAGCACCCGGAGAGTACCGCGATCCGGTCTGTGGGATGCGGACCGACGACCAGGGTCCGAGTGTGTCCCACGAGGAGACGACGTACTATTTCTGCTCGAAGACCTGCAAGCAAACGTTCGAAAGAGACCCGACGGAGTTTGCCGATCAACGCCTGAAAATACCAAGCCACGATCACGACCATGGACATTAATGACCGCAACGTAACTCATCCACGATGACGGATGTCAGCATCGGAACGGTAATCCACAATTGTCTCACCCGTCGCGCTCAAATTGACGCTATGAGCTGTCAGATCTCGAAACAGGGGGTCATCATATGAACCGTCGACGAGCAGATATCGTCGTTGGTGTGCTCGTCGGATTCGTCCTCTTGGTCGGCGGGGCACTCAGCTGGCGGGCTGCTGGACAGCGTCGCGCCGTCGAACAGTCGACCGGGTCAATGATGGAGTCGACTATGGGGGCGATGCACGGACCAGATCCACTCTGGTACGTGGCTGGAACTCTTCTGGTCGCAGGCGTTCTCGGTGTCGTCTACTACCTAGCACTACTTCTGGGGTTAATCCGGCAAGCTGATTGCCACGGCTGAAGAAAGAGAGCAATGAAAGAACTTGCACACGACCACGGAGATGCCGCAGGGTTTCTCAGAAGGTATCAAGCGTGTTTC